>JAPLOC010000041.1 GCA_026692825.1 Planctomycetota bacterium
CTGCGATTTTCGGGAGATGACAGCAGGTCGGCGTACCCGGTGATCGCGGTCAACGGCGTGCGCAGTTCATGGCTCATGTTCGCCAGAAATTCACTCTTGGCGCGACTGGCCGACTCGGCGCGATGGACGGCCTTCTCCAGGGCCGAGGCGTCGCGATGACGTTTCATTGCGATGCCCGCCAGATTGGAGCCGATTTCCAGCATCACCAACTGGTCGGCTCCCGGTGCCCCCGCGACGGTGCGTGTGATCGCGAACGCCCCCAACACATCCTGCTCGGCACGAATCGGATGCGCCCAACTGGCGGCCAGGTTGTACTTCTTTGCCAAGTCGCGTTCCAGCGCCCAACGGGGATCGTTCTGGCAGTCCGCGACGTAAATGGGCTGGTTTTCCAGGACACTCGCGACCGCCGACCCATGGCCGGGAACCAGTTCGAATGAATGTCCCTTTTTGACTTCCTCGGGATCGAAACTGGGAGCCGCGATCAGATTCAACTGGCGGGCGTCATCGTCGACCGCCAACACGGTACACGAAGAATTCTCCACAAACATTTCGACCAGTTTGCAAAGCGTGTCGAGAATCTCTTGCAGGGGTTGGCCGGTGGCAACCTGTTCGAGAACCTCACTCTGCATCCGCAATCGCATCTCTTGTCGCTTGCGATCGGTGATGTCGGACTCGATCGCCATGAACTGGGTATGTCGTCCATCGGCGTCGAGAATCGGCTGCGCTTCGATCGAGACCCAGTACTTCCGCCCGGACTTCGTGTAATTGAGGATCTCGGAACGGAAACCCGAGCCCGCCCGGACCTGACGACGCATATATTCGATCGTCACCGGATCGGTCTCTGATCCCTGCAGGAATGAACCTGGAGTCTTCCCTAAGACCTCGTCACGCGTGTAGCCGGTCATGCGAACGAACCCTTCGTTCACATATTCGATTCGCCCCAACAGATCGGTGATGACGACCGCGTTGTCAGTCCGGGCGGCGACGACAGCGAGCTGGGTATTCTCGGCTTCCGCGCGCATGCGGCGCAACTCCGCCCCCGCGCGTTCGGCACACATCTGCAAGGCGGTGCCGGCGAGGCCCCGATCTCGAATCGGGCGGTCATCGTGAATCGAAAGCCAGCCCAGAATCTCCCCATCCGAGTCGCGCAACGGTGCTGCCAGCAAGCAGTCATCCGGTTCCGTTCGCTCCGATCTTTGAATGATCACATCCAGCCCGAGGCGGCTTTCATCGTCTCGGGGCCAGGCGGCCAATTGCCGGGTTCCCTTGGAACCGATCTCGAATACGTCGACCCACTTCACACTCAACACGCGCGACAACGACGCAGTGAGGGAGTCAAAAAACTCACCCCCCGTGCGCCCCGCGGTATCGTAAAGGGTCTGTTCAAGAATCTCGTGAGTCCGTTGGGCGACGGTGATGTCGCGATAGTGCCACAGATGGCCCAGGTAGTTACGGTCGAAAAAAATCGGAACGTAGTCGCGTTCCAGAATTCGTCCGTCCAGCAGCCGCAATTGCTCGGATGCGACCACCTCTCGCTTATTGATGATCTGTTCGATTCGCTTTTGAAATTCCAGCGGCGCGTCGAATGCCCCCCGCAACTCGCCGCAGGTTGTACGGGTATCGAGCCCCACCAGAAGGTTCGGCACGATCGGAATGTTGAACATCCGACAAAACGACTCGTTCACCAGCACGATTGAGCGCGCCTCATCCTCGACCAGCACCCCCCCTTGCAGGCTGTTGATCAGCGTCTCGAATCGAATTCGCGCCTGCCGCAATCTGCGTTCGTTGTCTTTCCGTTCGGAAACGTCGCGAACATGCTGGCACAGATAGCGCCGTCCGCCAAAGTCGATGAAACTCGCCGTCACCTCGGCGGGGAAGACATCGCGCGAACTGTTGATCAGCCGGGCCTCCAGCGTGGTCGTGGGGCGTTCTCGCAACTGATTCCAGTGTTCGTTCCAGCGATCGGACGTGAGCCCGAGTTCGACTTCGTACGCCCGCAGGGTCAACACGTCTTCGCGGTGGTATCCCAAGAGTCGGCAGGCGGCGTCGTTGGCATAGACGAACCGACCGGTCGAATCGATCCAGAAAATCGCGTCCCCCGCGCGGTCGACGGTGAATTGCGTCAGCCGCAGTTGCGCTTCGGTTCGATTCCGTTCTTCAATCTCCGCCTGAAGCCGGACATTGGCTTCCGACAACTGCTGCATCCGATCCTTCACCCGTTGCTCGAGCGATTCATTCAGCCCGCGCAGCCGTTCGTTGGTCTCGTAGAGTTCGCGGCTTTTCGCGTCGAGCAGCCGTTCGGCTTCGGTCCGTGCCCGACGCTCGCGGTCGACACGGCGTTTGAACAACTCGATTTCGTCCATTTCCAGGTCAATTCCGCTTTAGATGGAACCGAATCTGGGTGCCGCCGCTCCCTGCAGCCTCTTCCCGAGTCATTTCCACCGATTCTTTGAAATGCGCGAAACAACCTCGCAGCAGTCCATCCGCGAGATCCCCGAAGGCCCGTTCGGAATGGTAGTCAAGAACCAGTTCGTGCGGTCCCAATCGTTCGTGTTTGAAGGTCGGCAACTGGGCGTCGGGATACAGCTTGCGGACTTCGACGTGAATGACCCCTTCGACTTTTTCGAGCAGGGAGAACGAGTCGGAACTGGTTTCGAGCAGTACCGGATAGCCCCGCGCCAGGGTCGCGAACAGATGTTCGCCAAAATCTCTGAGCAGTGCGTTGGCAGAATGCCCGGTCTGTCGACAGATCTCAGACAAGATCGCCACGAGTTCTTCATGGTCGTAGGTACCGACCGCAGTGTAAGCCCCACCCGACTTCAGGTCGCAGTTGACCAACGCCCCTTCGACAACCGCCGCCCCCAATCGACCGTCGGCAAAGTCCAGAAACTCCGTGAACACGACCCCCTTCATCGATGTTTCGCCTTGTGCTAGCAGCTCTGGTGACTCGCACCATTTCCGGAAAACCCAAACTCAGAGAGTCAGGCCGGTCATGGCTCCGGGCAGCTATCATAACGCGGCGCGCGCCAAAATCACCTCACACCACAGGTCGGGGGAACAAATTTGCCGCCGCAGATCACCACGAAACCGCCGGGAACGACACTCAGCTTCCAGTTTTCGGAGTACTTGCCGGAGGTGCCGCCGGTGTGGTGGGGTGCACTCCAATGATCGCGTGGCCGGTCTCCAGTCGCTGGTTCCACTGGCGCAAAAGATCTCCGATCGACCGGACCGCTCCCAGAAAGCCGGTCGATTGTGCCGCAGGCTGCTTCTTGCTGCGTTCGACGAACGCTGAAATGATCTGCGACATCCGCTCCACGTCGTTCGGATCACTTTTATCACAGGCCCCGTCACACCCCAGATTGACGAGCTGTTTCAACGTCTGTCGATCCAGATAGGCCGAAAAGGCCACAATCAGCGCGTGGGGATTCGACGCCCGAATCGCTCGTGCCAGATCCGCCGCCAGACACGTCCCATGAAAGTCGTTGTCGATCAGAAAGATATCGTACGTTCCCGACGCGTCCGGGTTCAGCCGAATCTCAATCTTCGCCGACGGAAACCGGGTTTGCAGCAGATACTGCAGCCATTCCGCGGCGTCCTGGTCATCGTCGACAATAAGTACACTCGGCTCGGTGGACATGGGGTTCACTTTCTTTCGTCGGATCCGGATTCCGTCTCAGTCACAGGTGCGCTGGGCTTCACGCCGGCTCCCCCTTCCAGTTGAGCCAGTGTGTCCGC
>JAPLOC010000042.1:0-4268 GCA_026692825.1 Planctomycetota bacterium
TTACGAACCCAACGATCTCATGCACATCCACGCGCGAGTTCGTTCCGAATTCACTCGCGAGCTGGCAGCAAGTATCAAGCCAATTCTGAACAGCGACACGGACAGCGTCAAACAACCCAGTCCGTAGCCAATGCGGAACCCTACAGCACGGGCAACTCGAATCCTTTACGATACTCCCGTCCGAGCAGCGCTTTGGCCGGTTCGTTGTCGAGAATTGTCTCGTTTTCACCATCAAACTTCAGCACCGACCTCGTCCGCCAGGCGATATTCGCCAGGTGGCAGAGCATTGTGCTCTTGTGATTGATTTCAATGTCGGCGTTCGGCAGCGAACGGGTGCCGATGCAATCGAAAAAGTTCCTCCAGTGAGCCGAATCGGTCTCACCCGGGTCGTGCTTCTCCACCACCGCGTTCTTGGGGTCGTAAACCACCCAGCCGCGCCCGTTGGACTGCAACGTCCCTTCGGTCCCATAGAACTCAACCCCGAAGGCTTCGCCGTCGATCCCGCGGGGTGACCATGTGCGGTGTTCCCACTGAATGCAGACATTGGGGAAATCGAACACCGCCAGTTGGGTGTCGGGGGTTTCCTGGTCGTCGTCGAAGAAATACCGGCCGCCTCCGCAGGTGACCAGCGTGGGAGACTCGACCCCCACACCCCAGCGTGCGACATCCAGGCCGTGAATCCCATTGTTGCCACATTCCCCCGTCCCGTAATCCCAGCGCCAGTGCCAGTGGTAATGCACCAGGTTCTTCTTGTAACCCCGATTTGGACCGGGGCCGCACCACAGGTCAAAATCGAGGTTCTCGGGAGGTGCCGACACGTCGACTTTGCCGATCGCGGGTCGGGTACTCGTGATCCAGGTGCGCACGAAGTTCACGTCACCCAGTTTGCCACTGCGAATGTACTGTACCAGGTCGTGCATGTCGCTCGCGCTGCGGCGTTGTGTCCCCACCTGAACCACCCGTTGATACTTGCGGGCGGCCTGCACCATCCGTCGGCCTTCGACCGGGTCGTGGCAGCAGGGCTTCTCGACGTACACGTCTTTGCCAGCCTGACAGGCCCAGACCGTGGCGAGGGCATGCCAATGGTCGGGAGCCGCACAGACTAGAACCTGCACCGACTTGTCATCGAGCGCGTGGCGAAAATCCTTGGTGACCTTTGGTTCCGGACGCCCCGCGTCGGTCCACTGTTTCACCGCACCGGCTGCCGCTGTCGAATCGGGATCACAAATCCAGACAATCTCCGCCTCGGGAAACTTCGCCAGCGTCGACATCAACTGCCGACCGCGGCTGTTCACCCCCATCACCGCCAGGCGAACCGGTTCCCGCTTGGGCTCGGCCGGCTTCTCGTCACCGGCGGCGTAGAGTGAACTGGCCAGCTCGGGAGAGATGAGCAACCCCGAGGAGAACGAGGCGGCGGTCAGAAACTGACGACGATTCCACTCAGACATGGCGGGTCTCTGCGGTTCGATGAATGCCTGGGATCAGTGTCGGCTGATGATAGCCGGGAGGAAGAGACTCCGCCATCCCCTCCGCGGCACCGAACGATCTCCGCAACTTGTCCCCCCCCGTTCCGCACCAGTACAATCCGGCGTCGATTTGACCAGATTTGCGGTCTCTCTTTTTGGTTGCGCCCACCAGATGTCCCGCTTCCTGCGCTCGCTCGCGTGCTTCCTCCTGATTGGCTCCTCTGTCGCGCTGTGCGCCGACGAGCCGGCCAAATCCAAATCGGCAAAGCCGGCTGCCCCAGAACCCGGCGTGCTACCCAAAACGGCTGACGGTAGGTCGCTGAATCTCGATTTCGAAACGGGCGACCTCACCGACTGGACCGCAGAAGGAACCGCGTTTGAAGGTCAGCCGGTCAAGGGAGACAAGGTGTTCGCCCGCCGGCGCGACATGAAGAGCGAACACACCGGAACCTTCTGGATCGGAACTTACGAGATCGCTGAGGATGCCCCGAAAGGGACACTGACCTCCGTCCCCTTCAAAGTGACTCATCCTTGGGGTGCGTTTCTGGTCGCGGGGGGAACCACCGATACGACGTGCGTTGAAATTGTCCGCAAAGATACCAATGAAGTCATTCATCGGGCTGTTGGAAGTCAGATTGAAAACCTGAAGCGGTCGGTCGTCGATCTCACCAAGCTCCAGGGGGCCGAGATCTTCATACGTCTCGTCGATAACAGCTCGGACGGCTGGGGACATCTCAACTTTGATGATTTTCGTTTCTACAAAGAGAAACCGTACGTCGCTCCGCAGCGGCCCGCCGACCTTCTGGAATTCGCCGGCCTGTCGCCCGAAGAGGCCGCCAAAGCGATGACCGTTCCTGACGGCTTCAAAGTCACGGCGTTCGCGGGTGAGCCGGATGTGATGCAGCCGATCGCAATGACCATCGACGCCCGGGGTCGACTGTGGGTCGCCGAGGCGTACGCGTATCCCATCCGCGTGAAAGAGGAAGAGGCCCGTGACCGGATTCTGATCTTCGAAGACACCAATGGCGACGGGAAGTTCGATGTTCGTAAGGTGTTCGCCGAGAAGTTGAATCTTGTCAGCGGAATCGAAGTCGGGTTTGGCGGGGTCTGGGTGGGTGCCGCCCCCGAATTCCTGTTCATTCCCGATCGCGACGGAGACGATGTTCCCGATGGTCCCCCGGAAGTGCTGCTCGATGGCTGGGGCTATCAGGATACGCACGAGACGTTGAATTCGTTCATCTGGGGACCCGACGGTTGGCTGTATGGTTGCCATGGGGTCTTCACCCACTCCAACGTCGGCAAACCGGGGACACCCAAGGATGAACGGACCCGGATCAACGCCGGCATCTGGCGATACCACCCGACCCGGCACGAGTTCGAAGTCTTCTCCTACGGCACCAGTAACCCGTGGGGGGTCGACTTCAACGATCAGGGACAATGCTTTCTGAGCTGCTGTGTGATTCCCCACCTGTTCCACATGATTCAGGGAGCTCGCTACCATCGGCAGGGGGGCGAACACTTCCAGAAACACACCTACGCCGACATTCCCACGATCGCCAATCACCGTCACTGGGTCGGGAATCAGTGGAACGAAGCCGACCGGGCGAAATCGGACGAGAACGGCGGCGGTCACGCCCACGCCGGCGCGATGATTTATCTGGGTGGCACCTGGCCAGAGGAGTATCGCGGCAAGTTGTTCATGAACAACATCCACGGCGCGCGGCTGAATGTCGATCTGCTCACCCGAAACGGTTCGGGTTACGAAGGGGACGGCCTCCCCGACTTCTGCAAAACGAACGACGTTTGGTCGCAGATCCTGTATCTCCGCTACGGTCCCGACGGCCAGGTCTACATGATCGACTGGTACGACCGGAATCAATGCCACCATGGCAACACCGAAGGGCATGACCGCTCCAACGGGCGGATCTTCAAGATCAGCTACGGCGATATGAAGTTTCAGCCGGTGGATTTGAACAAGGCGACCGACGACGAGCTGGTGGAGTATCAGTTGCATACGAATGACTGGTACGTCCGCACGGCCCGCAGACTGCTGCAAGAGCGGGCCGCCGTGGGAAAACTCGGGCCGACCACCCGGCAGAAGCTGGCCGAGATCGCGCGGAAGCATCCGGACCCGACCCGGCGTTTGCGGGGGTTGTGGGCGTTGCATGTGACGGGCGGTTTGCCTGCTGACCCGAAAGTGCGGGCGCGGTTGTCGGCCGATGACGACGAATTCGTGCGGGCGTGGTCAATTCAACTCCATTGTGAAGAGCCGGCGAACGCCGCGAAGGTGGTCACCGAACTCGAACTGATGGCGAAGCGGGACGCCTCTCCCCTTGTGAGGTTGTACATCGCCTCGGCGTTGTTGCGACTTCCACCGGCGAGCCGATGGAACGTGGTCGCGGCTCTGTTGGCACACAATGAGGATCTGGAAGACCACAATCTGCCGTTGATGTACTGGTACACCGCCGAGCCTTTGGCCGAGGTCGACCCCGCGAGAGCTTTGGCGCTCGCATCGCAGGGGAAGTTTCCCAAAGTCCACGAATTCATGGTTCGGCGAATTGGTTCGCTCGACACCCCCGAGTCGCTGGAGCTTTTGGTCAGTGAGTTGAAGAAGGCGACGGACGACGAAACGCGTAAGTTGTACCTCACGGGCCTCCAGTCGGCCCTGAAGGGGCGTCGGCGGGTCGACATGCCGAAGAGCTGGGGCGATGTCCGGGCCGCTCTGGAGGCGAGCCCAGTTCAGGATCTCAAGACGCTGGCGTTCGGGCTGTCGGTGAAGTTTGGCGACCCCGCCGCCTTTGG
>JAPLOC010000042.1:4289-5797 GCA_026692825.1 Planctomycetota bacterium
TGGGAAAATGCGCGATGCGATTGTGAATGCAAAGACTCCGATCGAAGAGCGGAAGAGCTTCCTCGAATCGCTGCTGGCGGCGAAAGATCCGAAGCTGGTCCCGGTCTTGCGGAAGCTGGTTGGTGAGGAGGCATTGCGAGCCGCCGCCATTCGGGGCCTGGCGGGTTACGACGACGTGGGGACACCCAACCTGCTGCTGGAAACATATGGCAGCCTCCCCCAGGCCGAGAAACGCGACGTTCTTGCCACGCTGACCGGGCGGCCGACCTATGCCCTGGCGCTGCTGGAAGCGATTGAGGCGAAGCACGTTCCCGCGACCGATCTGACGGGTGACTTTGTCCGCCAGTTGCGCAATCTCAATCACGATGAACTGACCGCCCGGATCGAAGCGGTCTGGGGGGTTGTGCGTGATACTCCCGAAGAGAAGGCGAAGCTGATCAGTCATTTCAAGGAACTGATCGCGGGGAACCCGGCCAAGGAGGAGGATTTGCCGCGGGGCCGGGCGGTGTTCGCCAAGGTGTGTCAGCAGTGTCACACCCTGTTCGGGANNCGAAAATCGGCCCGGAATTGACGGGCTCGAATCGGGCGAATCTCGATTATTTGTTGTCGAACGTGATCGATCCATCTGCGGTTCTCGCCCGTGAGTACACGCCGCGAATCATCGAAACGACCAGTGGCCGGGTGTTGACTGGTCTTGTGAAGGAAGAGACCGCGCAGGCGCTGACGATCGTAACGGCGAATGAGACGATCGTGTTGCCGAAGGATGAGATTGAGGAGATGAAGCCGTCGGACAAATCGATGATGCCGGACGACCTGCTGAAGCCGTTGACGGAAGACGACGTGCGGGCGCTGGCGGCGTATCTTGCCAGTCCGAAGCAGGTGGCGCTCCTCGGGACTCCCGACACGATCGCCGCGTTTTTCAACGGCAAGGACTTGGCCGGCTGGCAGGGGAACCCCGAATTGTGGCGGGTCGAAGGGGGGGAGATTGTGGGAAAAAGCGGTGGTCTGAAACGGAACGAATTTTTGACCAGCCAGATGATTCTGAGCGACTTTTCTCTGTCGTTTGAAGTGCGGTTGACCCCGAATGAAGGGAACAGCGGAGTGCAGTTCCGCAGTCAGCCGTTGCCCGAGGGGGAGGTGAAGGGGTATCAGGCCGACATTGGGGTGGGCTGGTGGGGGAAACTGTATGAGGAACATGGCCGGGCGATTTTGTGGGACAAATCGGGCGAGGAACATGTCCGCCCCGGCGAATGGAACACGTATGAGATCGTCGCGGTCGGGAGCCGGCTGAGGACGTACATCAACGGAAAGTTGTGTGTCGACTTGGACGATCCGCAGGGAGCAAAGCAGGGTGTGATTGCTCTGCAACTGCACTCCGGGGGGCCGTTTGAAGTGCGGTACAAGGATTTCAAGTTGAGCCTGACTCCTGCGGCACCGTGAGTGTCGCTCACAATTCGTAAATTTCCCTGTGGAGACCTGTCCGGGGTCCGCGTTTTCCCTTGTAGTCA
>JAPLOC010000043.1 GCA_026692825.1 Planctomycetota bacterium
ACGGGCCGCCCCGTTGGCCGATTCTCCAAACTGATCACGCCGTGACCGATTTCCTTCCCACCGAATCGATGAGAAAATCGATCGAGAACGATTCGCAGTTCGAATTGGTCCTCGGGACTGGGAGTCCCTTCGGGTGGCGAGACGACCTGGGTCACGCGCCAGGTGCCTGCGAAGCGGGCCATTTCGGTTTGTTCCCATTCTGTCGCCTCGGCACTCCGCGGCGTCGCGGGAGCCCCCGTTGTTCGGGGCATTGCAGTCATTGAATCAGAATTCGAACGGTTTGGCCGCCGGGCGGGTTGAGGCTTCAAATCCATACCGTACGTCCGACCCGACTGGTCAACGTAACCGCCGGCTATGGGTTGAGGTGCGGGTTGAGTTCGCGGGCGCTGGTGTTTCACCGTGCCAATCCGGTCGGGGACAAAGAAACCGGTCGGACCCAGGTTGACCGAAAGGTCCACTGCGGGTTTCCCCAGCACCAGAATCCCAAGGACGCGGTTCACCGCCACTTTTGGGCTGCCGACCATAGCGGCCACTGGTGCGTTGTTCATCTGGTGTTCCAACGTTCGATAAAAAATCTCCTGGGTCCCCACGATGGCGACGTGATCGTCGGGGGTTAGGAAATAGGCCTCCTTTTGATGGTTCGACCCGAGATTGCGTGGATCTTTTTCGCCGCGCCGCTGCTCGAAAACGATGGTCGACGAAACGAGCGAGATCGCGTTCTCACCTGGCGTCGACTCCCAGCCCACCAACCATTGTTGCACGTTTTTCTTGGTGATAAACGGCCCTTCACTGATGTCGCTTTCCCCAACCGACAACAGGAGCTGGTCCTTGTCCAGGAATTCCAACCGCTGCGAAATGCGGTCGCTTGCGGGGCTTTGCGGCGACCGATCACTGGCGGCGGCTAATGCTTCCAGGTCGCGAGAAGAGTCCTCCATGATTCTCTCACTTCGGACAATCGACTGGAGTTGCGACTTGAGGAGACCATGCTGCTTCAGCCAGAGCAGGAGACCGGAGGCGTGGCTCGGAGTGTAAAGAGGGACATTTCCCGGAGCGAACAGAATCGAGGGGGCCAACTTGACAATGTCGGCCCGTTGCGTGTCGGTCAATTTCAGTCCTTCAAACGCCGCAAGCAATTCCGCCTCAACCTGCTTCGCGGTCGGCGATTTCGACCAGTCGGCTTCGAGGATATAGAGTGTCGCCGCCATCGGCGGCAACCTCACACCATCGCGATCACCCGCACTCACATTCGGGCGAGTGTTCTGCAGCTCGTCGTCGATCGGTCTCGGAATGCGGGCCGGTTGAATTTCGTCGTCGACTGGGGCATCGGTCGGAGGAGCCGCAAGTCTTTCTGGCGGCGCAACGGTTCGCTCTTGTCCCGTTGCGATGTTTCCGGCGCTGGCGCAGAGCCCGAGCAGGGTCACCAGCAAATGGACAGTGATTCGAGAACGCAATATCACGGCGTGATCTCCTGTTCGAGCGGCGGATCGGCTTGGTCCGGGGGATCCAAGGGGGAGTTTGTCTGTTCGGTTTCGGGTTCGTCGTTCCAAAAACGAGTCACCCGGTCTTCAAAGCTCTGCGCTTCGTCGAAGAGCGCATTGAGGTCGCGAGGAACGGAGTTCCAGTCGGTCTCCCCGTCAGTCGAAAGCGCCGGGGGGGCGGACGATGAATCTCCCGAGTCTTCGACTTGGCTTCGTTTCGATTCGGAAATCGGCTCATTGCGGTCCGGAAGATCGACCCCAAGATTCACCATGTCTGGGGCCACCCACGGAGTGTGGGGCGATCTGAAAAAGGCGAACCACACCAGCGCGACCGTCGCCACCGCAATGAAGGCGGCGATCATTTTCCCGGTGTGACGCCATTGAGCGTGGTCCGAGACGGTGACTTGGGGTTCGACCGGAGCGGCCACAGCAGCCGGTAAGGGAACTGTCATTGGTTGTTGCACGTGTGCCAGACATTGTTCCAAAAGTTGTCCCATCTCTTCCGCCGAGGCGAACCGCGCGTCGCGAGATTTCTCCAGCAGTCGGCCAATCAACCGTTCGAGCCAGTCGGGGATCTGCGGATTGAGTTCGCGAATCGGGCGCGGGGCGTCGTCGGTGATTCGGCGGAGAATTCCATAGGTCGACTCGGCCCGAAACGCGGGCCGACCAGTGGCCATCGTGTACATGA
>JAPLOC010000044.1:0-1269 GCA_026692825.1 Planctomycetota bacterium
CTGCATTGAAACGCCGTATCGGAAACGTCTGCTCGCGCGACGATGATTTCAAACAACAGGTCACGTTTACCGATTTGAGGCGTTTGTAATCGACTCCCAGCAGGTGCAGGAGAGTTGTGGCCAGATCATGGACGGTGACCGGGTCGACTTGAACAGTCCTCGCTGATTCTGGTCGGTCCGTGACCCGTCGATCGGCACGTTGGTCGCCACCCCGTGGACGGAATGGTCCGCGACCAATTCGCCGTGTGCGTCGGTGGGCTACCGTTCGAAAACCCTTTCCCGCATTTTCACCCCAGTGCGGGGGACTTTCAGGCGGGCTGGCTCGACCGTTGACGTCGCCAGACGACGACACACAGGCCCACGACAAACAGGGCCAGGCCAATCAAATCCTCGGGGACGAACAGGAACCAGAATCCCCCCGCGATGATCGCCAGCCACGGCGCGAGGCGGATCAACGCGGGTCGCCAGGTGGCGCGTACCAGCACGGCCGTCACAAGACCGGCGATCGCCAGCCAACCGAATGCCCAGAGCAGGCCCCAACCGGCATCCATCGAATCCTGCGGCCGCAATCCCAGTGCGAGTCGCGGTTGCCCCCCCGACTTGGTAAACGTCAGCCGTTGCGACTCTTTCGGAATGTCAACTTGTAACGACAGCCCGGTCGGAGCCCGGACATTGACGCCCCCGACAAATTCCTGGCCATTGTTTCCTTGTCCATCCAAAACCAATCCACCGGCCGCAAGCTGTCCCCCCTGGCCCTGAAAGGCGGGTGGTGGACCGCCGCCGAGACCACCTCCGCCGCCGGGGCCACCCATCATTCCTGCAGCTTGGCCTCCCATCGGCCCTTGCAAGGCGTTCTGCCCCAGATTCGGCCGCTTCTGTGGATTCGACTGCCGGCCAATCCCCTGCTCCAGCTCCTCGACCTGCTGCTGGCCGACTTTGCCCTCAAAGAATTGATCCTGCAGCAGTTGACCGTATTCCTGGGCATTTGCTGTGGAGGCGTTCTGCGATTCGATCACCGCTCGTTTCCACCCGCGGCGCGACGAATCCTGAATCGTCTGTTCTTCGAGTTGTGAATTCAACTGCGCTCGCCCCCCCCGTTGGTTTTTTCCGAGTGCGTTTTCTTTGCTCTTCACCGGTGCCGGCTTGGATTCGCCGAATCGCCCGATGAGTTGGTCTCCGGAGACAGGCGCTGGCGATTGCGGGGCTTTATTCACCGCGACCAGCTCGCGCTGCACCGTGACGTTGCTCAACTGGTTTTTTAACGACATG
>JAPLOC010000044.1:1278-10079 GCA_026692825.1 Planctomycetota bacterium
CCGCCAACTCTCGCTGCTGCTCCGCGACCCGCGGGTTTGCGGTCGCGCTCTGCCGCATTCCCTCGTTGTAATAGTTCGTCAACTGCGCATCGAGCAGGTACAGATTGTCAGTACATCGCGTCAAGGCGGCGTCGTTCAGCGTCGGATCCCCCAGCAACCGATACAACTCCAGCCATTCCTGATACGCCGCGATCCCCTTGTCCAGTCCGGCGGCAGTCTCGGCGACATTGGTCCGGTCGGGGTCATCGATCCGCTTCACATGCAGGCGATCGGAAACGTAGACATTCCATTCCGTGGCGGCGACTGGCAAGCCATGCTGCGGATCCTCTTCGGCCGAGACCACCTGGGGAGCCGGGAGATCGATGGTGGTGTGGGTGAACTGCACTCCCCGCGGTAACGCCCGCGGCAGGCGTCCCTGCATCACCACTTGAATCGTACTCGCCAAGTCCCCCGCCGCCGTCCGGGGCAGCGGAATCAATACCACATTGGCATTTGCCTCCCCTGTGGGATCGATCGGGCGATCAGGACGTCCGTCGACAAAGACCGACAGAATCCGAGCGCCGGCGGGAATTCGGAGAGGCAGGTACTGGCGGGCGCGATTGATCACCCGATATTCTGCGATCATCCGCCAAGAGCCATCGGGAGTGAGAACCTGGGTCAGGCCGGCGTAATTCACCGCCGCCCCGAGCGCCCGCACGGTCGCTGCCGACTCAAGTTGCCAGGCGACATCGGCCCGGGAATCGCGCACCCGCCACAATCCGGTCGCCTGCCGACGCAATTCGTCGGGAAGCCGGATCGGCAGATCGTCGGCGGAAATCGTCTCGAGCGCCTCCACTCCCTGTCCCTGTGCCCGCTGCCAACTCTGGTTGACCAGGACCACGAACCCGCGATGGGTATCGACGGGGCGATACTGGCGAACCCCTTCCGTCTCAATCGGCTGTTCGAAGGTCACCAGAGGAGCCGACAACCTTCCCGATTCGGGAATGGCGAATGACGCGACACCGGTGAAAACCAATTCGGTCGACTGTGGCTCTTCCAGTTCAATCTGGAACCGCCGGCGGTTTCCGGGAACGGTTTCTGAACTGGTCTGGCGAATGCGGACGGTGGGCTGCGCGGGCGTCAATTCCAGTCGGTCGGCGATCCACTCGGGAACGGTGAACGCGACACGCCGGGCGGCGGCCGCTGTGATGTTCCATCGCAAGTACAGCATGTAATCCACTGCGGTGTCGCGGACCAGAATCTGCGACAGACTGTCGGTCGAAACCCGCACCTCGGCAGGGTCCAGCAACAGCGCCATGGGCTGTGTGCCGGGCAGCGTCGACGTGAACGCGAATCGAGCCGGTTCGGTTTTGAGTCGGGGAAGAGTCGCGGGCAGGGCGCTGGGATCGGCCGACTTCCAGCCCGTGCTGTCTTCGACCCGCGCGGTGAACGCCGGGTCGACCCACAGCGCCGCGGTGGAACGGAGTTCGCCAATGTCGTTCGGGGCGGGCGGAACGACAATCGCAACCGGATCGTCCGGCAGTCGTTGCACCATGCCCTCAACGGTCAGTTGCAAAGCCCCGGTTTTCGGGGCGAGCAATTCGAGATGCAGTACCCCGGCCCCCCCTTCCTCGGCTCCCGTCACCCAGAAGTCCCCCACCTCGTCGCAATGGACATCGAACAGCAGGAATCCTTCCGGGAGCTGGAACGAGATTTCCGAACGCGGCGCGCCGGCCAGTTGCAGTGCGAAACGAGAAGAGACCGTCAGTCTCCGGGGAGCGATCAGCAATGCATGTTCGGCGACACCCCGAGAGACCGGTCGCTGCCGTGCCGCCAGAAACTGCAATTCCATGGGGCGCGAGGCATAGCGGTAGACCCGCACCGGTCGGGAATCGACGGTCGGCGCAAGCAGTCGTCCCACATCACTATTGGGGGCGGGAAATAGCGCGACCTGTTCCTGGGAAACACCGGCTGCGGCCCCGGACGAAATCGCGAACTGGTCTCCCACAAACACACCAATAAGCCCGGTCTCGCGAACCGCCGCCAGGGGCGCGAAGTCAGGCACGGCAATGGTCGCCGTCTCTTCGCCGATCACTTGCGGACGGAACAGGTCAATCGTCAGTGCGGTCGTATCGGTGACCGACCGCTTCAGCCGCGTTTGCAAACGCTGGGTGTCCCCCGCATCCGCCAGTTCCCAGCCCGCGAGGTCGACGCCGGCGATCTGCCGCACGAGCCAGCCCTCGGGGACGCGGAACGCCACTTCGGTCATCGCGCCTTTTCGAACATCGAACGCGTAGTGGGCTGTAAAGCGAACGCCGGAATCCGAGAGCGACAGCGCCGAGGTGGCCTGGGTATGAACGACATCCTGCCCTGCTTCGCGGGCTCGTCCCGAGCCCCAGGCCAAGGTCACCGCCCCCGCGTTTTCCAGCGGAATCAACGCGGTCGGTTGATTGTCGACGGTCGTTCTTCGGAATCCGCGAGCGGCGCCAGACACGCGCAGCGCGGTCTCCGCCGCGGGCAACACAAACCGCACCCACCCGGTCGCGGAATCGGTCAATGGCAGAGTGAGAGATCCGGTCGGTCCGTTCGCTTCCACGGGAGTGTCAAACTCGATGGTCAAATCGTGTCGGCCCGGAGTATCGATCAACACGTGCAGCGCCCCGTCCGCCGCCTCGGGCGAAACGAGCGGTGCCGACTTGCCATCGAGTTCCGCGCTGGTGGGAGAGACACCACGGAATGGCAAGGGGACCGACGCCTGACGGTCGTCGCGGGAGTGAATGGTCAATTGCGCGGTGACGCTGGCGACAGCCGACCGGCCAGCGACGGCGGGACGAAGTCGCACGGTGTACCGCGCCGCGGCGATTGTGGGATTCTCGCCCCCTGCGGGAACTCCTCCCACGCCGTCGGGCTGTTTCAGCCGCAGGTACTGATTCCAGGGAACGAACACCTGCTCCGCGCCACCTGCTCCCTCGGCCGGGTCGTATGGCAACACGATGGTGTTTTCGGGCAACAGGGTGGTGGGTGGCGGGGTCTCTTGCGCGACCAGTTGAGACGTGGTGAGCAGAGTCAGTCCCAATCCCAGAATTCCAACCCGCGCCGACCCGCGGGTGAAGAGCGTGCGACTCTGCAGGACGCCGACCAACTCAATAATTCCCCACAACAGCCAGCCACAGCAGGCCCCCAGAAAGGTCCCATCCAGCACCGGAAGGAAATCGAGACGCATCACGGGGAGCAGCGCCCAGGGAAGCGCGACGGCGATGATGCCAATCACCGTACGGAGCGGCCACGAAGCGCGGCGGAGCATCCAGAACAGCACCACCATTCCCACCAGCCAGGCGAGCAACCCCGATTGCGCCTCGCGTTCGTCGACCACTTCCAGTTCCAAAGAGGGTTCCTGCGGCCCCGCCGACACGCCGGCGTATCGCAGTCGGGTACTGGCGGACTCCGGAGGAATCTGCAAATCGATCGACAGCGAGAGTCGGCCTTTGGACACTTTCGAGGGCAAGGTGGGCTTTTGAGCCTGTACAATGGGGTCAGCGACCTGCGGGATGGCGGGGTTGAACGGGTCGTTCCCCTGCTCGGCGGCCGGTTCCGGTATTGCCCCGTCGGCGGGTTCGGGAAGCGGTGCCTGATTCTGAGGGGCGGGCATCTCGTTCGCGTCGAGTTTGGGGAGATCGAATTCCATGGCTGCCTCTCGGGGCGGCATCCCGGGGGGTTGGGCGGGCATTGGCACCGGGCTCGCCGTCGCTCCCGTCATCATGCCACCTCCCTTCGCACCAGCGACCGTCGGCAAGGGGGGCGTGTTGCGCGGAGCCATGTCCTTGGACAAGGTCGTCTCAGCAAAATCAGACTCGCCACCAAAATCCGAGATCGAACTCGTTGACATCTTGGACGGAGGTGCCGCGCTTTTGGGCGCGATTTCAGAGCCGATATGTGTGAACATCGTCTGCGATAAATTGACGACGATCATGATCATCAGGAAGAACCCAGCCAGCAGCACTCCCCCGATCACCGCGAAGACCTTCCACGGATTCTCCACACGGATTCGCAACAGCGCCGAGAAACCGGTGACACCCACAAAAATCACCGCGAGAATCACCAGCCGCACGATCAGGTGGTCTTGCTGCCAACGGAACACATCACGCTGAACGCTGCCGAGAATGCTATTGCGGATCAACGGGTGGTCCGGTTCGAAGTTCCCCTTGCTGCGAATGATGTTCGAATTCGCGGGGTGATGCAGTTCCCAGTCCCGTTCGAGAATATCGACCGCGAGCTTTTCCCCCGCGCCGGTCAACACACTGATTCTCGGGGGAAGTTCATACAGCGATCGCACTCCTCCCGCCTGCGCCCGGTGGGTTCGATAATAAAGTCGAATCGCGCGCGGTCGATCGGGAGGGGCGACCGCGGGCAATGGCACAAAGTACGTCGCCGCCTCACTGGGGCGGGACTGATCCCGCCGGACTTCCAGAGGCTGTCCATCCACCAGCGTCGCCCACAATTCCGCCTCCCCCGGGGGTTGCACCAAGAGACTCTGCACCCCCACCGCGCGCAGCACAAACTCGGCGCGGTGCTGCAACTCGCCCGTCGATCCCAACACGCTGGTCATCCGTAGTTTTTCGCAGATCGCTGTCGGGACACTTCCGGGAGAATACCGTTCTTCACGCACTCGCAGCCGCTCACCTGGCCGAAGCATCTCAAACGCCGCGACGACCCGTTCCTTAGGGGAATATCCATCGGGTAGGGGCAGGTCCGCCGCGTCGATCTCCCGCAGTGGCTGTCCATTTTCATCCTGAGCGATGACTTCCAGCCTTTGATCGGGGGCCGCCTCGACCGCGACCTGTCCAAATTGACGCTCCGAATTCAACACACGGAACCCTGGAAGCGCGATGTCATCGGTTTCACTGGGTCGGGCTTGCTCCAGATCGACTCCCAGATGAACGGTGCCCAAAACCCGTTGCGAAAAACTGATCGTCCAGACCCGTTCTCCATTGGCCGGCGCGGCGGCGGACTGTTCGGTGATCGCCAGCCCTTTCGACGCGTTCCGTCCGTCCGCCAGCAACAGTTGAAATTGCAAGTCCCCCCCCGTCTTCTCCGGCAGCGCGATCTGCACCCGGCGGGCTCCTCCCCCTTGGGCCACTAATTGCAATTCCCACCGCGTCGAAACCGTCTCGCGCCCCAACCGATGAAACGCCAGCGTGCGGGCGAACAACCGCACGGGACGCCGAGCGATTTTCAGTTGTCCCGAATAACGGGCGTCCTGATGTTCCCAGGCGAGCGTTGTCCCCGCGGACCCGGCCGACTCGGCGGTCGTCAGCGGAACCGGGTCGAGGTTCGTCAATTCCTGCGCCGTCACCTCCAGGTCACTGCCCGAGACAACGGTGTAGCGCCCTACGGTCGCGGTCGACGCGGGAAGCTGAACTTCGGGCAGGGCAATCAACAACGGCGTCGTCTCGGGAGGCCAGTTTTCACCCGGAGTATGAGCGGCCGTCAGTCGCAAATTGACCGATCCTCCCGAAGGAATCGCGGGATCAAACATGACCCGCATCAGGTTGCTTCCTGGCTCGGAGGGTAACAGCCGCCACTCGGTCGGTTTGTCGTTCACGAGCAATTCCTGCGCGACCCAGTCGGCGGGCAGCGCCAGATCGAAATCAAACAGCGCCCCGTGCTTCGGTTGCACACGAATCGACGATTCCAGCCGCAATTCGGGCACTCCCACCGTCACACTGGTCGTGATGGTCGACCACAGCTCCCGCGACCGGGGCTGCGTGACAAAAACCAAAGTGAAGTCGTCGCGCCAGGCGGCGTAATGCAACTGCTGGGTTTCGGCGACCTGAATGGTCATGTCGGGGGTGCTGGGCAGGCCGGCGGCCGCCGCCTCTCCCGCGCCAATCCGTCGCACCGGCGCCGCCTCGACCAGTTTCAGCCTTAAGCCGGCTTGAGATTGCACCAGAACCCCCACCTGATGTGCCGCCGCCTTGAGGATCTGCAGCCGGGGGACGCTCCATTGTTGTCCCAGCACACTTCCGCTGATTCCCTGAAATACAATGGTTCGGCTCTCGTTGAACGGCTGCCGCCAGGTGAGCCGCAACGTGCTGACTCCCTGTTCCTCGACGATTTCCCAACGGTCGAGTCCAATCGATTCCACTGAGACGATTTGCAGCGTGGAGGGAACCTGCACGGTGAGGGCGTCGATCGGCTGGCCGAACACATTGAGTGCCGTCACCGCGCGCCAAGTCTGTTCTTCGGGGGCGACATGCAGTCCAATCGCCGACGCGGCGAAAACCAGCGACTGGGCCGACTGGTCGGCACGTCGATCGGTGATCCGTAGCGACAGCTCTTTGCGACCGCCGACGGCGAGCATGTATTTGGCCGGCTGATCGATCGGCGCGGGGCGTTCGAGAGTCGCGTCACCCCATTGCAGGAACTTGCCGGCGGGAATCTCCAGCTCGGCGGTTCCGGTGGGGAGCGCGGGAATCCCCAGCGAGGCGAGTTGATCACTCCCCACGACAGCAAGGGGAGTAGAGAGCGTGAGTTTGAGCGTATGTCGGCCGGTGCCGCTTGAAAACAACGTGAGTTCGCGCCCGGCACCGGGAGCGCGGGCGACGGCGGCCGGGGCGTCGTCGAGCTGCGCCGACTCAACAGCGAGGTTCTTGAAGGGCAGATCCCAGACCGACGGACCCGGTTGTGATTGCGTGAATTCAAGCTGGGCGTCGATGACGAGTTGTTCGTTGACGATCTGGACCTGATAGGCGGCCGAGGTGCCGACGATGGCGGGGGTGCCGTCGGGTTGCTTCCCCTGGGCACGTTCAACCAGCGCATCGTACTCCGCTTTGGGAATCAACACCCCGACCGCGTCTCCCCCGACGATTGTGTCGAGTTCGTCAAAGGGGACGTAGATCCGGCGGGGGGGCGGGGGTTTGGCTGGGTTCGCCGGCGCGGCATGTTGGGCGGCGGCTGGTTGTTCAAACGACAACGCGGCCAGCAGGCCCACCAGCAACCAGAAACGAACAGGCATCTCAACACGCTTTCAGACAGGAAGAATCGGCACCAGGCGCACGGTCCGGCAAGGCCGCAGGCACGGAGGAACCGCTGTATATTACCAGACAGAGGGGGGCGCTGATAAGCGGCGCAGGCTGGGTAGTCATTGACACCCTTAGGCGAGCGGGGCGGCGTCAGCCCCCTGCGTCCCACAACACCCAACGCAACGCGAAACACGACGCTAAACCGAGCCGCGTCCATCAGCCAACGGCCGCTGCGCATCAACCCACCACAAACCGGCGAACAGTACCGAGAAGAGTACCGCCGCAGAAACGCGGTTCGGGGCGAATCCATTCCGTGGCAAAACGATACGCGAAGTACGCTAGAAAATAGAGCTTGATCAACTGACCGCGAAAGAGTTGTCGACGGCGCAATTCCCAGAGAATCGCGGCGGCGACCAGGTGAAACACGGTTTCGTACAATTGCGTCGGGTGCCGGGGGAGATTGTCGTGGAAGACAACCCCCCAGGGGAGATCGGTCGGCGTGCCATAACAGCAACCGACCTGAAAACAGGCGAGACGGCCGATCGCGATTCCCACTGCGACTGGCACCACAAAGCTGTCCCCCGTTTTGATCCGCACTTCCAGAATCGCTTTGGCGATTTCGACGCCAAAATAGCCTCCCACCATGCCAAACAGAATCGTCTTGCCGTCGGCGAACCAGGCGCGACCGCTGAGCATTCCCTCCCAATCCGCGAGCAAATAGGGGATTTTGGCACCGATCATGGAACCGCAGAACGCCCCCAGCGCGATTCCCAGCCGTTCGCGCCGTCCGAGCGGGAGTCCCTGTTGCATCTTGCGGTTGAGAAACCACGAGACAAATACCGCCACCAGCATGATCAGAGCATAGGGAACGCCAACTGCGAGGTTCGGGAGCATGAACCGTGGTACCGAGGGAACAGGGGGTGGGAACCCCCGCGATGGGCTGGCGTTTCGTTTCGAATCGGACGGGCGAATTCGATGGTCGTGAAACCCTGGACAGCGGTGTAGAATAACAAACCGGTTTCCCCGCCTCACCTTGACGCCGACATCCTCGGCGAGTAGGTACATGCGCATTCAACATTCATCGACCGTGCCAACCGACAACGGTTCGGCGTCTCCCGAGCGCCCCACGGTTTTCCAGCGAATTTCCGGGGCCTACCGGATCGCGGGAGGGTATTTCGCGTTCGGGTGTCTGTGGATTCTCCTGACCGACCGGGCTTTGGTGTGGACGGGGGTTCAGACGGAGCAGGGGTTCTGGCCATCGGCGGGAAAGGGGCTGCTGTTCATCGGGCTCTCCGCCACCCTGGTCTACTGGCTGGCCCGGCGGAATCTCTCGCAAATCGCCCGGGCGAACGCACTGTTGCAGGCAGTCATGGAGGGGGCGACCGACAAGATTTTCGTGAAAGACCGCGACGGAAAGTATCTGCTGGTGAACGAGGCGGCGGCCCGCAACGTCGGCCGGTCGGTCTCGGAAGTTCTGGGACGTGAGGATGCCGAGATTTTCGAACCCGAGAGCGCGCGGAAGTCGCGCGACGGCGATCTGCGCGTCATCAACTCGGGACGGACGGAAACCGAAGAGGGAGACCGGACCGCCGCCGGAGTGACCCGTACCTATTTGACGACGAAATGCCCGTACCGGGATGCGAACGGCGAGATCCTGGGGGTGATTGGAATTGCCCGCGATATCACCGAACGGAAACGAGAACAGGAGATCCTAAGGGAACAAGAGTCGCTGGCTCGCGGTGTACTTGATTCCATGCCGGCCCATATCGCGGTTCTCGATCGCGAAGGGAAAATCACCTC
>JAPLOC010000045.1 GCA_026692825.1 Planctomycetota bacterium
AAATGTCTCCCGTCCCTCCCGGCTTGATCGCCATGACCACATTGCGAGCCTGCTGAAACACCTTGCGCATCGACTCGTATTCCTCGCGTGTGATCTCGCCGTTCTTGTCGCGGTCGATTTGCGTGAATCGCTGCTTGGTTGCACCGTCGCCCAACTCGTCTTTCGACAGAGAGCCGTTTTTGTTCTTGTCGGATTCAGCGACCGCCTCGTCGAACGGCGGGGTGTTGATCCGGTCGTTCGCTTCCGCGCCGGGGGACCAGGTCGCCACATACAAATTCCCGTCGGCCCCCACGACCGGGCTCATGTTCACAATGCGGGCGACGCCCCGCACCGTCCAGACTTCCTCACCCGATTCGAAATCGTAAGCGACAATTCGCAGCGTGGCGGCGATGATGATCTGCTTTTTGCCGTTCACTTCCCAGATCGTCGGCGTGCAGTAGTTTCGGGGAAACTCCCCCCGATCGAGCCGCCAGACGATCCGCCCGGTCCGTTTGTCGACCGACATCAGAAACGAATCGGTGTCGTGATCCTGACACAGAATCACCCGGTCATCGACGATCAGGGGTGACGTCCCTGAGCCGAAGTCATTCTTGAACGGCCCCAATGGAATCTGCCACAACAGCTTGCCCGAGGTGTCGTAACAGAACAGCCCGGCCGACCCGAAAAAGCTCACAACCCGTTCGCCGTCGGACGCGACCGTGGGGGTGGCGTGACTCCCGGTGGGATGGATCTCTTCCAGCTTTTCGAACTGGGCTTCCACCTCCCACACAATCTTCCCGGTCGCACGTTCCAGCGCCAGCGTGACCAGTTTCTGCTTGTCGCGAATTCCGGTCAGGTAGATGCGATCTCCCACAACCACCGGCGAAGAATGTCCGGGAGGCAGTTCCGTTTTCCAGACGACGTTTTTCTGTGGCCCGATTTCGGTCGGCAGCGTCCCTTTCGACACCGCAACTCCGTTCCCGCCCGGCCCGCGGAACTGGGGCCAGTCCCCACCGTTCACGCCCGACCCCCAAACAAAACTCGCGGCGAACAGGAGACAAACTCCCGAGAAACTCAATCGGCGATTCCGAGGGAACATGGCGGTCTCCGGTGGCGCCCGGCGGTGATGGGGCGAGGGTGGGCAGTGTGGTGGTCGGAAGGAAACACGACGCGAACCAGAATACTAAGAACCTGTCCAAAATCAAAACCGTTTTGTTGCTTGTTTCGCGCACGGTCGGCACGGCGAGTGCCGCAGTGCGTAGTGGGGGCCAGCGGCGGATGAAGGTAGGTTTTTAAGGAATGGCCAATGCGTTCCATGAGTTCAGTGCCGTTCTCCGCACTTCGAGGGCCGACGAAGGAACGGCGGGAACAAGCTCCCGCACACCAAACGCACCGGCTTGCGATCACGGAATTCTCCGAATTGTTGCGGCCGACGCCGCAACGTCCCGCAGCGAACCGAAGGCATTTCCCCAGGAGTCGACCAACGGAGGACGACTCGGAATTCATGGAACGCATTGGCAATCC
Source organism: Planctomycetota bacterium (assembly GCA_026692825.1). Lineage (GTDB taxonomy): Bacteria > Planctomycetota > Planctomycetia > Planctomycetales > Planctomycetaceae > UBA10511. The sequence goes on from JAPLOC010000045.1 coordinate 1,504, forward strand.
CTCGAAAACCTATCTTGACCCGCCACCGGCATTCACATCGCACGTCGACACTCACCGAGACGACTTTTTATTGTCCTCTCCGCTTCTCCACACCATGTCCTTGCCCCGTGACCGGTAACCGGCGTCGGCGACTTGGAACAACCGCTGATCATTCGAATTGTCGCTGCGTTTTTTCAAACCACTCATTCGACAACATCAATTGCGAGAACGGAATCTGGCGGGACCTTTCGCAGGTCAAGGGGGGTGGGACGGGACCAGTTTCTGGAGGAACCGACGGACCAGATGGGGTCTCGGGCAAGAGATGTCGCAATTCGTGCCGCGTTCGATATAGAATGCCGATCCGCCGGCCGGTCGCTGGAAATCGCGCCGCGTGGTTGCCATTTCGTCTCACGGTAACTGAGTTCCGCCCCCCAGACATGCCGACACCACAAATTGTCAATTTGATGAAGCGATTGTGCGTCTGTACACAAGACGCGGTGACCGAAGGAGAACTAAAGCAAATCGCATTGTTTGAACTGGGAGAATCCCTTGAAACGATCGTAAAACTTGGTACGTTTTCGGAGACCGTGTTCGACTTGGTGACATTGGCAGAGAAAAGAGGCCAGCTTCTGGTCCTGGCAAAAGGACTGGCGGAGATTCGCACTGCGCGTTCTGAGTTTGCGCAGCTTGTGATTGAGATCGAAGAGGAGTTGACGAAAGCGGGGAGCGGGACAGTGGCGAATGGGCGTTTCCTCGGTTGGCCGGCGGCCGATCACGGTTACGACTGGCCGCTCGCCGACCGTAAGCCGGAATTCACACTGGGGAAACAAATCCTGGCGGGTGCGACCACCGAACGCATTCTGCTGTTTCGCGGCGAGACCAATTCGGGAAAGACGTCGTTTCTCAATGAGTTTGTCAAGTACGCCCGACATGTGGGCATCACCGCGGCCCGCGTTGACTTCAAGGCGTGTCCCACCGTCGATCACGTTTGCGACCTGCTACAATACGACCTCACCGACACCATCCTCCCCGGCACATTTCAGGCCAGCGGAAACCAGCGTCGCATGCATCTGGTGAGAGATCTGAAGAGTACGTCGGTCCCCGTGCTGCTGGTGTTCGATACCTTCGAGAAAGCCTCGCCCGAAATTCGCGACTGGTTGGAATCGGTGTTTCTGGAACGGGTCGGCGGCGCGACGGGCGTGGCCACACTGATCGGCGGCCAGGAACTCCCCAATCACAAGCAGTCGCCCTGGGAATCCCTGGCGCAAAAGTGTGAGTTGGAACCAATCCTCTCCATTGACGACTGGTTGGACTACAACCAGCGTCGTTGGCCGGGGCGCGTTCTGAATCGAGAACAAGTGAACTTGCTCGCCGTTTCGAATCGTGGCTCACCGGGCCTAGTGAGCGCGTGTCTCGAAACGGCGGTCAATCATTTCCATCCCCTCTCGAGTCCGGTGGCCGCGCGATGAATTTCGACGACGCGATCCGCAGACTACAGGAGGCTCAAGGGGATCCCGACAAGCTGACGCTGGCGACGCTCGATGTCGTCCTTTCGGTTCGGCGACCCGGGTTGCGGGGCGAGATCGAAGCGGCGGCCATTCCCCACTGGTTCGACGCGCGCGTGCTGGCGACGCTGCTCGAATTGCCCGTGGATGCGGCGCGGCAAACGCTCGACGAACTGATTCAACTTCCGATGGTCGAGCCGTTTGAACTGCGTGACGGGTGGAACGTCCACGAAGCGACCCGACTGGCAATCCGCAAGGATCTGGCGCTGCGAGAGCCGGAACGATTTCAAGCGCTCAGTGCCCAAGCCGCAGCCTGCTTCACTGCGGACACGCGCGAAGCGCAGGTGGAACGGATTTTTCATCAACTGGCCGAGGGGACAGACACTGCGGCGGAAGAACTGAACCGGTTGTGGAAGAACTGGCACAACGCGGGGCGAGTCGAGTGGTTGCACCTGCTGGGTTTGGCGCTCGAGGAGCTGACACGGCACCCCACGCTGGCACCCTGGAGTCGCGCGCGTGCGCTCTATTGCCTTGGATCGATCCGCGCTTGCCGCTGGACGATCGAAGAGCGAATGGCGTGTGCGACCGAATCACTGCGATTGTTTGAGAAGACGAACGACCAGCCCGGGACCGCCGACGCTCACGACCAACTGGGGGATCTGCAATTTGCGGCTGGTCATTTACCCGAGGCGCTGCGTGAGTATGCGGAGTTTCAGCAGATCATGCTTCGATTGACGGAGCATGATCCGGAAAACACCGTTTGGCACCGCGAATTGTCGGTCTCGCACAACAAACTCGGAAGCGTTTACCAGGCGCAAGGCCGGCTGGCGGAGGCGCTGCGCGAGTTCGAAGCGGGCAAGCAGATCATGCTTCGATTGACGGAGCACGATCCGGAAAACACGGTTTGGCAGCGTGACTTGTCAGTGTCTCAAAACGATCTCGGAGGCGTTTACCAGGCGCAAGGCCGGCTGCCGGAGGCGCTGCGCGAGTTCGAAGCGGACAAGCAGATCATGATTCACTTGACGGAGCACGATCCGGAAAACACGGTCTGGCAGCGCGACTTGTCGGTTTCGCACAACAATCTCGGAAGCGTTTACCAGGCGCAAGGCCGGCTGCCGGAGGCGCTGCGCGAGTTCGAATCGGGCAAGCAGATCATGGTCCGGTTGACGGTACACTATCCGGGAATCACGGCCTGGCAGCGTGACTTGTCGGTCTCATACGATTGCGTCGGCAACGTTTACCAGGCGCAAGGCCAGTTGGCGGAGGCGCTGCGCGAGTTCGAAGCGTACAGGCAGATCATGCTTCGCTTGACGGAGCACGATTCGGAAAACACGGTTTGGCAGCGTGACTTGTCGGTGTCGCACAACAAACTCGGAATCGTTTACAAGGCGCAAGGCCGGCTGCCGGAAGCGCTGCGCGAGTTCGAAGCGTACAAGCAGATCATGCTTCGATTGACGGAGCACGATCCGGAAAACACGGCTTGGCAGCGTGAGTTGTCCGTGGCTCACAATTGCGTTGGTACCGTTTACGAGGCGCAAGGCCGGCTACCGGAAGCGCTGCGCGAGTTCGAAGCGGGCAAGCAAATCATGCTTCGCTTGACCGACCACGATTCGGAAAACACGGATTGGCAGCGTGACTTGTCCGTGTCTCACAACAAACTCGGAAGCTTTTACCGCGCGCAAGGCCGGCTGGCGGAGGCGCTGCGTGAGTTCGAATCGGGGCAGCAGATCCTGCTTCGGTTGACAGCGGTCGATCCGGGAAACGCCATTTGGCGCGAGGATCTACAGACGTCCCGGGTTTGGATTGAACTCGTTCAAACGAAGTTGAAGCAAGGCACCTCGGCGGAACCGCCGACGAGCGGCGATCACTGACGGTTTTCAATGCCGAAAGTTATACCGCGAGCAGGGTAAAATCGGACGTTTTTTTCGGACGTTTTTTGAGCGACCCCTTGCCGGCTCGCCCGGCAGGTGAAGGAGATCGGTGGCTAACCCGGATTATTCACGAATCTTCAAACGGTCCGCATGAAATTGTCGTATAAGTTGTTGTGGGGCAACAACTTATATCTACTCACGGAGGTTTGGGATGAGTCCACAGACTGTCGACGGTTTGGCATTTGATTTCTTGGGTTCGAAGCCAATTGAATTGGAGCTTTCGACGTCGCCACTGACATCGGATGCGGGGCTGCTGCCAATTCGGCAGTTCGACGAACGGATTCGATTGACCGAACAATTCACCAATGCTCTGGTCGATCCCCGGGTTGCCAATTCGACAGTCCAGTCGCGGGCGGTGATGGTCCGCCAGCGAATCTTCGGCATCATCGCCGATTACATGGACCAGAACGATCACGACACGCTTCGCACGGATCCGGTCTTCAAGTTGCTTGCGGGGCGGGAACCGACCGGAACCGATCTTGCAAGTCAGCCGACGCTGTCGCGATTCGAAAACAGCATCTCGATCGATGACCTGTGGCGACTGCGCGAGTTTCTGATCCAGACGTTTATCCAATCGTTTCCCAAGCCACCGACGCACCTGACTTTCGACATGGACGCGTTCGATGATCCCACCCACGGACATCAGCAGTTGACGATGTTTCACGGCTACTATGAACAGTATCAGTACCTGCCGATCGCGATTACCTGCGCGGAGAACGATGCGGTGGTGTTGATCGGACTGCGGCACGGAACCTGCCATGCGGCCCTCGGAGTTGATGATGATTTGCGCTACATCGCGGCGCGCCTTCGCGAGGTCTGGCCGGACGTGCAGATCACCGTCCGCGGCGATTCAGGATTCGGCGTGCCGATGATGTACGACGTTTCGCGCGAGTTGAATTTGTGGTTTACCTATGGGATCGGCATGAACCCTCGGCTGAAGGCACTCAGTGACGAACTGCTGGTCAAGGTCCAGAAACAGTTCGAGGAGACGGGAGTACCGCAACGCGAATTCATCGCGGCGGAATACAAGGCGGGTTCGTGGCCTGAATCACAGCGCATCGTGATCAAGGTGGAATACAACGAACAGGGATCCAATCGACGCGCCGTGGTGACAAATCGCGACGGCTGGAAGGTGCTTCCGAGCGCCATTTACGACGACTACGCACTTCGTGGTGAAAGCGAAAACCGGAACAAGGAATTGAAGTGCGAGTTGAAGGCCGACCGGTTGAGCGACCACCGATTCATGGCGAACTTCTTCCGCTTGTACCTGCATGTGACAGCGCTGAATCTCATGATTCGCCTGCGTCAGGCGACAGCGCGACCAGAGCCGGCTCCCGCCGAGGTGGGAGTCTATACACCAGAAGAGTTGCCAGCCGAATCGCTTGACGAGCCGCAGCGGAAAACGTTTTTCAACCGTCGTCGCGTCCGAGATGTGATGGCGGAAGGCTTCGCCAGCACCTGGCGAACGCGGCTGATCAAGGTCGCCGCTGAGATCGTTGTTCGCGCTCGCCGCGTGATCGTGCGGCTGTCCTCGAGTTGGCCGCACCTGGACGAACTGACCCGAATCACCGAGATCATTTCGCGGATCCCGGTGCTGATCCTACCCACAGATTGACTGCCAATTTGACAATATCCACCTGAACCCCGACATCACTGAAATTCACACTCCGGTCGCCAAGGGTGACCCGAATCACCGAGATCATTTCGCGGATCCCGGTGCTGATCCTACCCACAGATTGACTGCCAATTTGACAATATCCACCTGAACCCCGACATCACTGAAATTCACACTCCGGTCGCCAAGGGGGCGGTGCGCGCAGCGGCTGAGCAGAACTCAGGGATAGATCGCTACGCGGTACGCCGGACGGGCTTCGCCCGTCCGTGAATAATCCGGGATAGCGGCCACGGAGTGAACCCGCGACAGTGGGGAATCGGACGAGTGAGATTCAGGATCCACGCGGAGTCGGGTGGGACGACGCTATGCCGACTCCACTCCCGCCTGCCGCAAAGAACGGCCAAGTTCCGACAAAATCCGCGCGTGCAGTCGGCTGGCCCAGGACTTGCTTACGCCGATCCGTGAGGCGGCCTCCTCCATGGTCGAGCCTTCGAAGTACATGGACTCGATAAGCGTTCGCTCGTCGGGTTCCAGACCGGTGACCAGCGTGCGCAAGAAGCGGTGGGCGTCGTTGGCGGCGATCATCTCGTCGGGAGGGAGCGATTCGTCCGCGACGTTTTGCATTGTCTCGGGGGAGGTGGTCGCGACCGAAGCGACGGTCATCTGTTCGACGATTTCCCCAAGCCACTCCGACTCGCCCTCAAGCGTCGTCTGTTCCGCGTTGGGCGACGCGGCATGGTGCGATTCGAACAGATCCCCCACGCGGACCCCAAACTGGGCGTTGCGGTAGGCGGCCCGGGAGACGCCGGTCATGCGGGAGATGCCGTCGTAGATCGCTCCCTGGACGCGAATGTGCGCGAACGTCGAGAACCGGGTGCCATGCGCGGGGTCGAAGCCAGCGGCCGCCTGAGTCAGCCCGAGTTGCCCGTACCCAACCAGATCGTCGTAATCGAGCCGACCGTGAAACTGCCGGTGGACGCGCTGGGCGATCATATGCACAATTCCCTGCGCTCCGGCGCACAATTCCTCGGGTGTCGGGAGGGAGGAGTTCATACCCCGCCTCCCGCGCGCAACGTGTTCCACAACGATTCGATTCGTGACCACGACGCGGGATCGTTGGCGAGCGCCTCGGCGATCTGACGGGTCACTCCGCGCACATAGGATTTCGACATCGGCGTCGACCAGCGAGAAAGCACCGATCGCACAACGGGATCGATCATCTGTTCCACGATTTCGCTGGTGAGCGGGGAGTCGCCGGGCAAAGCGGCCGCGACCCCTCGCAGGTGTGGCAACAGCCCCGAGCCGGGGTTCGAAGACTCGAATCGGCGCATCGTCTCCTGCACCAGCGCATCGAGCATCGGTGGCGATTTCGCGGCTGGCTCCGAGGAAGGAGCCGGACGATAGATCGGAGCGCCGTACGAGTCTGGTTGAGTCGACATAAGCAGTGCGGAAAGTCGAATTCGATGGAACGGGTGATTAACCGGTGAGTTTTTTCACGAGGAGGGCGATCATCCCGACAAACAGGGCTGCGTTGAAGAGGCGGATGAAGTCGGCCATGTTGACAAAGCGACGATCCTCGTTGCGGGCCTTGTCAGTCCAACTGATTCGACCAATGTGTCCTTCGACTTTTTCGAACACGGCGCGAACGAAGGCGGGTTCCTTCGTGAGTTTGGCGAAGTAGCATCCCCCCATGCGAACCAGGTCGGGATTGTTCTCGCCATCCTTTCCACAGAACCCAAACCGCAGAACGTCGATCAGGACCGGTTGAATGTGAGAACGAATCGCACAGACCAGACTGAACAACTTGCGGTTGCCGGTGGGGTTCGCCAATCCCTCTTTGCCGCGAAACATCATCAGGGTTCGATCTTCGAACAGGCCGCAGGCGTTGAGTACCACCGCGTCGACGAAGTCGTCGGTCGCGACCGTGAGGGCGTCGCCCCCCTTGCCAAACCGGCCGTCGCGAATTCCGCGAGCCGTTTCACCCTCGTCGCGGCTCTCCTGATCATCGCGCGATTTCGAATGATTGGACGTTTCGAGACGTTTGATCAATTCCACAAACCCGCGCTGGTCATCGATTCCTGTCACCACCACCGTCGCGGGAAACTGAAGTTCGAGTGCTGTAGCGAGATTCTCGAAGTCATAACGCAAGCAGGTTTTGAGCGGCGTGGTATCGCTGGCGGATCGGCTGACGAGGGAATAGGGGAGGACCACGAGCATGCCATTGATGGGAACAAAAGGATTCCGGGCGCGACGCAACAGGTCGGAGACCTGCTTGAGTCCCTCGATCAGTCGGCGGATTTCGATGTCAGGAAGGTTTTCCGGGCCCCGTGACTTGGATTTTGGCGTAGAACGATCATTCGCGACTACCGATTCGTCGGCACCATTGATCGATTCGTCGTACCCCCCCTCGTCGTCTCCGTAATTGTGATCGGTGTCGTCATCGGGCACGGAGTCAGCCGCTCCATAGGAATCGTTCCCCGGGGCCACACTTTCATCCCCCGTAATCGATCCCCGGTCGCGCGGGGAATATCGCCGATCTCGTCCGGAGCCGGTTGAAGGGGTGGTCAACAAGGCCGACAGACAGGAGACCCCATTCAGCGAAAGAAATGCCACCTTGCGATCGGGATTGCTGAGTTGACGGGTCAGGAACCATTGCAAGACCCCCTGGGTTTTGGAACCATCAATCTCCAGTTCATATCCCGCCGCGCTGAACAGGGCGCGGGCATCGGATGAACCAGCCAAACCGGAAACAAGAACCAGAGGTTGGTTTTCGATCGAGGCACCCACTTGGGCGAACGCCGCCAGACCATCACGCCAGGCCTTTGCGATCGCGGGATCCCCCTCGTCTGGTTCCTGCAGCCAGAGATGAGTCAGCCAGTGGACTCCCAAGGGGATGGCGATTGCGAGGACAAGGACACTAATGGTCCAGTGGGGCGGGATGGGCCAGCGGATGTACAACACCAAACCCGCCGTCGCCAGACAAATGAGCAGTGCGAACAGCGCCAACCGCCAGGGGAGGGCAATTCCCCAGACTGGGCGCAGCGCGGAAAACCAGTCGAGTACGCCGCCGAATATCCAACGGAATGGCTGGGTGAGAAAATCGAATGCTCTTGAGATCAGTTCCATACGGTCCTCGTTCCACCTGAGACGCGGTCGTTGCTGGTCATTGACCCAGTTTGGCTTGTGTGGATTGAAACACGAAGAAGTACACGTAGCCCGCCACGACCGACAAGACGACCGCCAGCAACCCCCGTTGGATCAGCAATTGAGAGCCCATGAGGGGCGTGGGGTCTCCGACGATCGGCTCCGGTTCCGGCTCGGGACGCCGTTCACGCAGCTTTTTCAAGCGGGCCCGTTTTTGATCGAGCCACTCGGCGCGCGTTGGCGGACATTTGATATCCTTCAGTCTCTGATATTGGGGGGAATTGGAATCCCCTTCCGCGTCGAGGTATGCTCCCTTGAAGCCCAGGACCAGGCAAACCACGAAGACCGACAGCGCTTCGGCTCCCGGGAGTCGCGCCGCTTCGTCCCCCTTTTGGAAAAACTTGATCGCGGCGTCGGGTAGTTCGTCGGGGTACAGCAGCCGTTCCAATGGGTTGTTCTTCCACCAATTGTTCCCATCGCATTCGGAATTGATGACCACGTCGTCGATCCAGCAGACAATCGCGTAACGGGCCAAAACCCAATCTGATCGTTCGCCGAGTCGGCTGTTCACCCCACGGATCAGGTCGTCAATCTGCTTTTGGACTTCCCGAATGTCTCGTTCCGACTTTTTGTTCAACTCTCCCTGATCGCCAATGAGTGCGATGAGACTCAAGAACAGCGGGTCGACCGCCCGGTAAAACTCCGAGGGGATTTTGGGACGACGCGACTTCGGGGGCATGAGAGATCCTGGTCAGTTCGAAAGATCCCGACCCAACAACCGGGTGGAAACACAGACAAAAGCGGCGGCGACGCCCATCAAAAAAAACACCAACAACGATCGAATGAACATCTCACGGCCGTATAGCGGCGCTGGGTGACCTCGCTCGTGCAGCCCCCACACCGGAGGCACGCGTTTGCAATGGCCGAGCCGTGCGGTTGCGTGCTGAATCCATTCTCGCGGAGTCGGGGGATGTCCCCGGCTTCGCAAAGATTCGAAGTCTCCATCGTACGCGCCGCGATACCCGAGCCAAAAGCAGATACAGAATACCTCCAACGCCTCGGTTTGCACCAGACTCTCGGCGTCGCGCGCCGCGTAAAAAAAAGACTCCCGGCCCCGGCATTCTCCGTACAGGTGAACCTCCAGCGACTCTCCGACCCATCCGACCCTTCCCCTCCAGTCGAGCCTTTGAAACAAGTCGTCGCACCAGACGACGAGGGCGTACTTCGCCAGTTTCCATTCCTCCCGATCTTCCAAACGCAGATCTCCCTGCTGGATCAACGCTTCGAGTCGTTCCCTCTCGACCTGTTCGGGAGAAATCGACACCCTCTCCCCCGTGCCGGGTTCGTCGGCGGGGGAGTTGACGGGTGACGTCCCCTCTGAGCTGACCGCGTCACGCGTGACTGAGTCGCCGGTGATGGACCCCGAATCGACCGAATCATCACTGGTCGACTCGGAATCGGTCGACTCGAAGTCGGCCGACAACGACGCGTCCGGATCCTCCAGCCGTTCACACAGACCGAGGACGTGGTCGAAAATCGGATCGACAACGGCGAAGAATTCGCGGGTGAATTTGCTGTCCATCGGTTGGCGCGTCGTTCCTATTGGGGGCGGGTTATCCTAACCCGCTCATTTTCTTGACGGCGAACAGGCAGAACCGCAGATGCACCTTGCGAGGCGGACGCGCGGAGTTGTCGTTCACGATCGCCGCCTCCTGTCCGTTGACCGCCTCGTCATTCGCGAACCGCAACACGAGTGAATTCTCGCGACGCACCTCCTCCCACTCCGGCCCCTGCTTGGTGATCGTGAACAGGCACCAGTCGCTGTCCATGCCAGCGAGGGCGCTGGGGATTCGAACCGCCTTCTCATAGCGAATGCACACCATTCGCCGACTAAAGTACTGTTCGACTTTCGACTTGGGACCAATGGTCCAGTTGACACCGCGAAGAACCTCGAGCAACCGGTCGCGGTCGGAAAGCTGTTGCAACTCTTCGGAGCGGGCACCGACAACCCAGACCCAATCGTCGCTGAGCCACTTCGGATCGAGCCGGACCCCCATCCCCACGCCATCTCCCAAAAACGGAACCTGGTCGAATTCGAATGGCTTGATCATTTCAAGCAACATCCGAATCTGATCTCGCAGCGCCCTGAAGACCGGTACCAGGTCGTCATGGTTGTAAGCGGGGATGGCAAACTGCCGAATGCTGCGCTCGGGCGAAATGATGACAAGCTGCCCGACGGTCCGACACAATTCGACATAGACCGGGTACGGGTGCAGTTCGACCGTGCGTGCCATCGCACCAAGCGCGGCGATCGAATGATTCACCCCTTGCAGCATGAGGATCCGTTCGAGATCTCCCATCTGCGAGCTCGTCAGCGCGACCCCCCGATTACGAACCTGTGTCGACAGCAGGTCGGCCCGGGCCGACAACATGTCAACCACCCCCTGGACATACTCGGCATGAAACTCGGGGACCGTTCCCACATGCAGCAGGGGGGGGCAGTAATCGGAATCGAGTGTCGGTATCGGAGAAACTCCCGCGCGGCGGACCCGGGCGACGGGCAAATAGTCGTACGCTCCATCGCGGACGTCCGTTTCCAAACACAGCCGCAGCGCCAATTCCCGCAACACCACCTCCTGCGGATTTTCGCCCGTCTGTTCGTCCGCAGGTTCGCGCGGAAGTTCACGAAATCGCATGGAGAGCTCGGACGCGGATTGCGACAGATTCCGTCCTTCCGGGCGCAATCGGGGGACAGCCACGGCGACTGTTACCGAAGATTGCGCGGAAAGCGCCTGTTGCAGACTGATGCGTCCCAATTCCCGACCGACTTCGACCGTCGTCCCGTCACGAAGCCGCAGCGCGCAGGACAGCAGTTCGAAATCCCCTGCCGCGACCGCGTCGGCGTTGATCTTCAAACTCTGAAATCCATAGGCGTACGGAGTGTGCCAGGCGACCGATCGATCGAGTTGTTCCGACCAATACCTGTCGCTCGCCTGAAAGTGGTGAGGACGGAGGTACATTCCCTCTGTCCAAGCGACCGGTTGATGCGACATACGCGACTCCTGCCAAAGGAAGTGAAATTCGACATTATTGCGGGTCAGTTGAACCCGCCCCGCGACGCGTCTCTTGTTCGAACCGCGCGTCGCGGGCTTCGTGGACCGTGGGTTGTTTCAGCTCAGTTCGTACCGGAACCAGCCGTCGTCTCCGATGGTGATATGCACCCGGTTGATCGATTGCGATGCGGCCATTCGCGAGAGGAATTGCGACGAGAGTTCGGGCAGCAGCGATCTTCGCAATATGTGATCGATGTTTCTCGCGCCGGTGTCGACCTCGGTGCAGCGCTTGGCGATCGACTCGACCAGCGCGGGAGAGAAATCGAACTGCGCCTTGTAATGCTCTTCGATCCGTCGGCCGACTTTCCCCAGCTTCAAGCGTATGATCTTGCGCAGCACCTCATCGTTCAGCGGGTAATACGGCACAATTGTGCAACGCCCCAGAAACGCCGGCTTGAACGTCTTCAACAGTTCCGGGAAGACCGCTTTCGTGAACGATTCGGGGTCGGGCGAAGTATCGGGATCTTCGCACAGCTTCTTGATGAGATCGGTGCCGGCGTTCGACGTCATCAGAATCAGTGTATTGCGGAAATCGATGTCACGCCCTTCGCCGTCGCGCATCGCGCCTTTGTCGAACACCTGGTAGAAGATGTCTTGAACGCCGGGATGCGCCTTCTCCATTTCGTCCAGCAGGACGACGCTGTACGGCTTGCGACGGACCGCTTCCGTCAGTACACCTCCTTCGCCGTACCCGACATAGCCTGGAGGAGATCCCATCAATAGCGACACCTTGTGTTCCTCCTTGAACTCCGACATGTTGATCACGGTCATGTTCTGTTCACCGCCGTAGAGCAGGTCGGCGAGCGAAATGGCGGTCTCGGTCTTGCCGACGCCACTCGTCCCCACGAGCAGGAACACGCCAATCGGGGTTTTGGGGTCGGTCAGGCCGGCACGCGATGTGCGTACACTCTCGGCGATCCGATCCAAAGCGTGCGACTGCCCGACAATCGTCTCTTCGAGCAGTTCCTTGAGCCGCAGGACTGTCTCGACCTCGTCGGCGACCATGCGTCCCACAGGAATGCCCGTCCACGACTCCACTGTTTCCGCAATCGCCTGCGCATGCACGTAGGGGTGGACCAGCGGAGTCTCCGCCTGCACGGTTTTGAGTTCCGCTTCGAGACGCAACAGTTCGACTTTGGGATCCTCCGAGGGAACCACGGGAGCGGCGGGCTGAGGCGGTGTGGCGGTTGGAGGGGAACTTGCAGTGGCTGTTGGGGATCCTTTGGTCGGACTGGACTGCCCCGGCGCGCTCTCCACTGGCACCGTGTCCCCGGTCACCGACTCGGGTTTGGGACGCAGCGTCCCCCGCAATTCTCGGATCCGGGCGACCAGTGTCTTTTCCGTCTGCCAGCGTTCCTCCAATGCCTTCGATTCAATCGCCAGCG
>JAPLOC010000046.1 GCA_026692825.1 Planctomycetota bacterium
GGGGCCCGGCGGAATGCCATCAACGGTCAACTGTCCCAAGAGCAGGTTGTCTTTGACTCGTCTTGCCTCTCCCTGATAGACCTCCAGGACAATCGACGTCTGGTGCGGGTGGACGGTGGCATATCGTTCCTCGCGGGAAACCGGAATCGTGGTATTGCGGTGGATGACGGGAGAGAAAAAGCCTTCCTCCAAATGTCCGCCGAATTGCTTGACGATGGCCACCCCCAGGGTGTGCGGGCAGATGTCGGTCATCACCACGTCTTCCACCGCGACATCGTCGACAATCAGCGCCGCCTGCACCGCCGCTCCCAGCGCCACCACTTCGTCGGGATTTAGATTGCAGCACGGAACGCGACAAAAATCGTCGCGCACCAGGTCGGCCACCGCCGGCATCCGCGTCGCCCCTCCCGCGAGAATCACTTCGTCGACCTCATGTCGGTCGCAGCGACCGTCGCGGAGCGCCTTGTCGATCGGACCACGCAATCGGTCGAGCATCGGACGGACGATCTCGGTGAACGCCGACCGGCTGATAATAAAGTCGGCGGAATCGGAATCCAGGATTCCCCGCAGATCGGGAATGCGAATCGCCGCGGTTTCGTGCGTCGACAGGATTCTCTTGGCCGCTTCGCACTCTCCACGCAGCCGAGAGACCATCAGGGGATGCCGTTGCTCCATCACCTCGAACTGCAGATTCCGCGACGACAGCGCCGCTGAGGCCAGGCGGTCGGTGAAATCCTCTCCCCCCAGGAAGTTCTCGCCAGCGGTTGAGATGATTTCCAGTGCTCCTTCAAATACATCCATCAATGTCACGTCAAAGGTTCCGCCCCCCAGATCGATCACCAATAGCTTCTTCCGGGCCTGCCGATCGTGAAATCCGTAGGCCAGAGCGGCGGCCGTTGGCTCATTGACGATCCGCCGCACCTTGAGGCCGGCCAGCTCTCCCGCCAGCCGCGTCGCTTTACGCTGATGATCATTGAAATACGCCGGCACGGTGATCACCGCTTCTGAGACAGTTTCACCCAGAAACGTCTCGGCGTCGGACTTCAACGACCGCAGCACCATGGCCGACAGCTCTGGGGCGGTGAACGACTTTTCCCCCAGCTTCAGCGACTGATTTTGCCCCATCAAACGCTTGAACGTCGCGGCGCAGCGGTGCGGCTCGGTCACTCGCAATTCCTTCGCCGGACTTCCGACGATCACCTCGCCCGACGGAAGAACTCCCACCACCGAAGGGGTCAGCGTTTCACCGTGAACGTTGGAGATCAACTGCGGCCGACCGTTGCGAAAGACGGCGATGAGCGAGTTGGTGGTGCCCAGATCAATTCCGACAATTTCACTCACGTGCCGCTCCACCTGGCAGTCTGATCACGATTCCCTGCCGACAGTCTACGTCCTGGAAAGCCGTGGGAGAATCCCCGGTGATTCAAATCAGATCGGGGGTGTTTGTCGAGCATCCCAGCCCCCACATTATTCCCATTCACACACAGCCCCCTGTCTCGCCCATTTTGAATGTCGAAATGGAGCGCCAACGGGACGAGCCGCCGTTCGTTTTCGGTGAGACTCCATACGGCCGAAAAATTGCGGATCCGCGAAGGATCTGGCCCCACTTACGGATTAACCGTCACGCCGATGCGATTCGGCATTTTCGCCAATTTGCGAATAATCGCTACAGTCTTCCAAACCAGTACGCCGATAGATTTCGCAGGTCCATGTTCCCGCATGTTTGGTTCGGCGGGAATATCCGGAAGGGAAACCTCGGTGGGACTCCCAGATAGCGAAGGACACTCTGATGCGGATGCCATCCTGGAAATCTCTGGTCAACGGCCTGCTGCTGGCGGCGCTCTTCGGGCCTGCCGTGGCGTTTGATAAGCCGGCGAAGGCTCAGGACGCCGTATACCCCGGGGGATCTGTCCCGTCGGGCCAATACGCCGGCCCTCCACCGGGAGCCTATGCGGAAGGATACGACCCGTCGATGGGGGCTCCTCCCGGGGGCTACCAGATGCCGGGGCCGCCCCCCGCCGTCGGGCCGGACGGGATTCCCCCGACCGCCTGGCCGGGAACCAGTCCGTTCAACGTGCAAACCCGTGAACGGACAATGAACAAGGACGGGTTGTGGGAGTACGACAACTACACCGGTCCTCGTCGCAAATACAAATTCGGGATCGACTACCTGATGGGCTGGGGCGTGAAGCCTGGTCCGGATCTGTTGATCGGCGATCCCAACGCCTACCTGCATTCGTACCCCACGGATGACACGTTCCCCATCCCACCGTTCGATCGCCTGACGAACGCCGACTTCGCCGACCCGCAGCCGTTCCAGGAATGGCCGGCCCGGCGGCTGAACGGATTCGGCGATCTGGATCACTTTGGCGTGCGATCCACGTTTGGATGGGAGAATTACGACCACTCCGAACTTCAAATCAGTGGCTGGGTCCTGTTCAACAACAAGGTGTCACTCACCGGGTTCGGACAGACGCCCAACGACAGTACCGACATCGACCCCTATGTGTTCCGATTGCCGTTGGCGAATGGATCGACCACGGGAACCGTCATCAGCTACGACGGCCAACTGCTGCTGCAATACGACCAGCTCATGTATGGTGCCGACTTCGATTACTGGGCGACGCCATTCTATGAGGGGAAGAACGTGATGCTGCGGATGGAGATGGGGGTGAAGTACGCCTACATTCAGGAGAAGTTCCTGATGCAGGCGAGTGACAGCGGCCAGGAGTATCAGTACACCGGAGACGACGGAACGATCACGCCCGTGGTTCCGATTTTGAATCTCGCCCAACCGATTGACCCGTTCACAACCACCATCGCGTCGCGAGTCACCAGCAACCTGGTTGGACCCATGATTGGTGTACGAGCCGACCTCGGCGGCGACGCCTTCAAGGTGTGGGGAACGCTGAAAACCGGTGCCTTGGCGAATATCGAACGGAGTGAGGTGTTCGGTAACAACGTCCGCGATCAAGTCGGCCAGTCGATTTTTGGCCCCGGACCGGCCACAACCCGCTCCCGCGAACATGTCTATGTGACGCCGGTGTTCGAAACGGCGATCGCTGGTGAGTTTGGATTCTTCTCGTACCTCCCCGTGCTGAAGCAGATTCCGATCCTGAATCTTTCCAAGCTGCGGATTGGTTACAACTACACGATCATCGGTTCTCTCTCGCGGCCCGGTCAGGTCATCCAGTACAACTACGATGTCCCCGACCTGAAGACCAAACGGCAAAACTTCGGCTTCAGCTCGGTCAACTTTGGCCTGAACTGGACCTTCTAAACCAACCGGCTCACGCCACCTTGAACCCACCAGCGGGGCTGCCTTCGGGCCGCCCCGCTGTTTTCGTTTTTGATCCCTTGTCGCGGACCGCGACGACCAGTGCTTCTGATGAACCCATCACTTCACCTACGACCGATCTACCTCGACGGGCACGCGACCACTCCGGTCGATCCGCGCGTTCGCGACGCCATGTGGCCGTGGTTCTCGGAAAAATTCGGCAATGCCGCCAGCACCAGCCATCTCTTCGGCTGGGAGGCGGCCGAAGCGGTGGAGCGGGCGCGCGAGCAGGTCGCCGGGCTCTTTCAGGCTGATCCGAAATCGGTCGTGTTCACCAGTGGCGCGACGGAAGCGAACAACCTGGCAATCAAAGGAGTTCTCCACGCCGCCCCCGCCGGCAGCGGGCTGATCACAACCGTGGTCGAGCATCGGGCGGTACTGGACCCCGCCAAACGACTGGCTCGACAAGGTTATGAACTGGTCAACGTCCCAGTGGACTCTTTTGGACAAGTCGACCCGCAGAGATTCGCCGACTCGATCACACCGCGCACGCGACTCGCTTCGGTGATGCTCGCCAATAATGAAGTCGGGACAATCCAACCGATCGAAGCCCTGGGCGCGATCTGTCGCGATCGGGGGATCTGGCTGCATTGTGACGCGACCCAGGGGATTGGTCGGGTGCCAATCGATTGGGCGCGGGAACCAATCGATTTGTTGAGTCTTTCGGGACATAAGATTTATGGTCCCAAAGGAATTGGCCTCCTTCTCGTCCGCCGCGACCGGAAACGGATTCCGATGGAACCGATGCTGGATGGGGGAGGACACGAACAACGCTTGCGTTCTGGAACGTTGCCAGTCCCCCTGATTGTGGGGCTGGGAGTCGCCTGCGAACTGGCGGGAAAGTCGCTGGAGGAGGAAACAAATCGCGTCGCGGCACTACGCGACCGGTTGTGGCGGGGAATTTCGATACGACTGGAGGGGGTGGTGCGGAACGGGCATCCCACAGCCACGCTCCCGGGGAATTTGCACGTCAGTTTCGAGGGGGTCAGGGGCGAGGTTTTATTGGCCCGAATGAAAGAGATCGCCGTCAGTTCGGGGTCAGCCTGCACGTCGGCCGACCCCGAGCCAAGCCATGTATTGCGCGCGAGGGGCGTCCCCGAAGCGCTGGCCAACGCGAGTCTGCGATTTGGCCTGGGGCGGTTCAATACCGAGGCGGAAATCGACTTTGCCAGCGACTATGTGGTCGAAATTGTGCGAAAACTCCGGATTGGTATTGACATTCATTAAAGTTTGCAATAACAGCACCTGTCGGTTGGTGTGTCCAGCCCAAATCCGTCAGTTCTTTCGGATTCACAGGAAGTGAAGCCCGATGCTGTGTGTCGACCCCCAATTCAGGAAGAATCCCGCCGTGCCCGACGCCGTGGTCGTCGAGGCACCTGCCAAGCTCAATCTCTACCTGCGGATTCTGGGGAAGCGCGCTGACGGGTTTCATGAACTCGAAAGCGTGATGACCACCATCGGGCTGTACGACACTTTGCGATTCACCGCGAACGATTCCGGTTCGCTCGAACTGGAGTGTCACGACGCCGGGCGTCCCGTGGGAGGGGCCGGTTCGCCGCCCGAATCTCCACCCAACGGCCCGACGAATCTGATCTGGCGGGCCGCCCAACTGTTGCGCGATGCGACAGGCTGCGCCGCGGGTGCCAAAATTGAATTGTGGAAGCGGATCCCGATTGCAGCCGGCCTGGCGGGTGGATCGAGCGACGCCGCCGCCACTCTGTTCGGACTCAACCGACTCTGGAAGCTCAACGCCTCTTCCCAACTGCTCCACGATCTCGCCAGTCAGTTGGGAAGCGATATCCCGTTTTTCCTGTGTGGCGCGACGACCGCTCTGTGTCAGGGACGGGGGGAGATCATCACTCCTTTGTCACTCCCGGCCGGGTTGTCTGTCGTGGTCGCGCGACCCGCCACCGGTTTGTCGACCGCCGAGGTGTTTCGACATTGTCGCCCGGAACCCGGGACGGGGGGGGGACAACAACTGGCCGCCGCCCTGTCGACGGGCCGGCTGCAAGCCGCCGCCGGACACATGCACAACACGTTGCAGGAGGCGGCCTTCCGCCTCAATGCCGATGTCCTCCAATTGCGCGACGCGTTCTCGCAGTTGCCGTTTGTTGGTCACCTGATGAGCGGCAGCGGTACAAGCTATTTCGGCCTGTGCCACAACCGCAACGAGGCGGCCCGTTTGGCTGGCCGGTTGCGTGCCCTGGGGGTCGGGGCGGTCTTTGTCGCCCAAACACGCCCCTGATTCCGACTACGCGCGTTATCGTTCTTCGTCGACGACCGAGAGTGAACGTCATACCCACCATGGACCAGACGGTTCATGCATACCGGCACGGCCGAAACAGTTCAGGAGGAGCATCGCCGTGGAGATCACCGAAATCCGTATCAAGCTGATGGAAGACCCCCAGGAGCGTCTTCAGGCGTTTTGCTCGATCACATTTGACCACTGCTTTGTGATCCGCGACCTGAAGATCATTGAGGGGACGCGCGGATCGTTCGTCGCCATGCCCAGCCGCAAGCTCACCGACCGTTGCCCGCGCTGCGGAATGAAGAACCACCTGCGAGCTGGCTATTGCAACCAGTGCGGAGCGCGGCTGCAAGAGGATCGGGCAGGAAAAGACGTCGACGGACGGGCCCGGCTGTATGCCGACATCGCCCACCCAATCAACGCCAAATGCCGTGAACAGATTCAGGCGCGAGTCATGCAGGCATTCGCCGACGAACAGGTGCGGGCGAATCAGCCCGGATACGTCTGCACTTACGACGACTTTGGCGAAGACAATTACGCGATTCTCGACGAACGGGACCTCGAGTCGCGGGAGGTCAATGGTCATACGCTGCGGATCGACCCGGCGGAAGAGTTCACGCCAGCCCCTCGCAGCGGCCCCCATTTCGACACGGCGGCACTCGGGCGGTCGGGCGTCGAGTCGCGACAACCTGTGGGCGCATCCTCCTTCGACGAGAGCTTCGGCTCCGGCGTCGATTGATCTATAAACACCACAGGCCGGCGAATTCGCCGGCCTGTGGCCTGTTTTCAATCCCTGACTCCAGTCAGCTTAGTGCTGGAACAGGAATTCCTTCGAGTTGAGCAACGCCCAACCCACGTCTTCCATTGCCAGCTTGCGGTCGGCATTGGCAGCGATGTGCTTCTTCGCCGCTTCCAATTCTTTCTCCACCGGCTTGCGGCACAGAGCCGCCAGGTAGAGCTGGTTGATGATCTCATCGTCCGACTTGTTCGCCGTCACCATCTGGTGAATGCGACCGTTGACGTCCCGCAACTTGTTGTGGACGACCGGGCCGTTGATCATCTGCAACGCTTGCGACAGGTTCGATTCGTTCGACCGTTCGCACTGACAGGCCATTTCCCGCTGGGGCTGGCCGAAGATCTTAAGGAAGTAGTGATCGGCCGGCGGCTCGGTCAATTCGGTCGCCCGGGTTCCGGGAGGAGCGCCAGGGAACGTTTCGGGGACAGCCGTCACCGCACAAATCGCGTCGAGCAATTGCTCGGCCGACAGCAACCGGGTGTTCGCGTGCGAGAAGTAGATCTCGTCATTCGCGTTGAACTGGTTCTTGCGGCTGCTGAGCTGGTAGGTCCGGCTCTTCATGATGGTCTTCACCGCCCACTTGCGACTGAAACCATTCTTGCTGAATTCCGAGGCGAGCCGTTCGAGCAGCGTCGCGTTTGACGCGGGGTTCGAATCGCGGAAGTCGTCGACCGGTTCGACAATGCCGCGACCCATCAACTGACCCCAGATCCGGTTCACCGAGGCTTTGGCGAAGAACGGGTTTTCCGGGGTGGTCAACCACTTGGCAAAGACTTCGCGGCGATCTTGGTCGGCGGGGACGTCGACATCTCCCGTCAGCAGCAGGTGCGGCTTCATCTGTTTGCCAGTTCGGGGCTGAGTCACTTCGCCCCCCTTGGCGACGAAGATCACCTCTTCGGTTGCGTCGGCGGTTGGCTTCCGCCCAATGCGGACAAAGGCGGCACCGATGCCGTAGTAGTTATCTTGCGTCCACCGTTCAAACGGGTGGTTGTGACATTTCGCGCATTGAATCCGAATCCCCAGGAAGAGCTGGGCGGTCGTTTCGGTTGCGTCCTGAGGATCGCGGCTGGCGCGCCAGTAGTTGGCGGCCGGGTTGTCGTAGACACTTCCCTTCGCGGTCAGCAGGTCACGGGCGAACTGGTCCATGGGGACGTCGGTCCGCACACATTCGTACAACCACTGGCGGAACTTGTGGACGCCGGTCGGATTGAGCCGTTTGGCGTTCGCCCGCAGCACG
>JAPLOC010000047.1 GCA_026692825.1 Planctomycetota bacterium
TCTCCCCACCACCGGACCGGCTTTTCGATTTTGCGATGGCGTCTCTCGACGCGACGCGCTGCAGATCGGCGCGCTGGGAACCCTGGGACTCGGTCTGCCCCACCTGCTGCGGCGGTCTGCACAGGGGGACGAATTGGGGACCGGCACGTTCGGCAAAGCGAAGCGAGTCATCCTCTTCTTCATGTGGGGTGGCCCCGCCCATCAGGATACCTGGGATCTCAAACCGCACGGTCCCGAAGCGTCGCGCGGTGAGTTCCTTCCTATCGGAACCAATGTCCCGGGCATCCACATCAGCGAACACTTCCCGTTGATCGCCCGCCATGCCGACAAACTGGCAATCCTGCGGTCGGTCGGACAGGAAGACAACAACCATTCGACCGGGGCGCACGCGGGGCTGACCGGTCGACGCCATGAATTGAAAGCCGAGAGTTTTGGAGCGCGGGACACCGACTTCCCCCACTTTGGTTCCGTGCTTTCGAAGCTCAGTCCAAATCGGCAAGGGCTTCCCACGTTTGTCGCACTCCCTGAAGTCATTCACACCACGAACGGTTCCGTCACCCCGGGGCAGGGGGGAGGCCTGCTCGGTCGGCAGTACGATCCGTTCCAGATCACCGATCATCCCGATCGCCCGGATTTTCAAATCGACAGTTTGCGTCTGCCGCGGGAACTGGCGGTTCCCCGGATGGTCGAACGCCGACATCTGCTCGACGCGGTCGATCAGGCGGCGCGGGTCGCCGACCGGTCGGAACTCGCCAGCTCGATGGATTCGTTCTACCAGCGGGCGCTCGATATGGTTCTTTCGCCGCAAGCGCGCCGGGCGTTCGACGTCTCTCAGGAAACCGACGCGATGCGGGCGCGGTACGGCTGGCATGCGTTCGGTCAGAGCGTGTTGATGACCCGCCGCCTGATTGAGGCCGGCGTCAAACTGGTCACCGTGTACTGGCATCGTGAAAAGAAGACGATCGACACCACCTGGGACACCCACGCTCTCAATTTCCGCGAACTGAAGTGCCGGCTGATGCCCTCGGTTGACCGCCCCATCGCGGCGCTTCTGGAGGATCTTTCCGAGAGTGGACTGCTCGACGAAACACTGATTGTGTGGAACAGCGAGTTCGGTCGCACCCCGGCGATCAACTCCAACGCCGGCCGCGACCACTGGGGACCGTGCAACAGTGTTGTGATGGCGGGGGGAGGTGTTCCCGGCGGTCAGGTCTTTGGCGCGACCGACGACAAGGCGGCGTACCCCATCGCAGACAAGGTCACGCAAGACGACATCGCGGCGACGATGTACCACCTGTTGGGACTCGAACCCGAGACCCCGATTTACGATCGGACCGAGCGTCCGTTTCCCATCGCGCTGGGACAACCGATCGCCAAGCTCTTGGGAGGAATCGCCCGCCCCGAACCGAAACCCGACCCGGTACCTCGCATCGCACTCGCCGAGTTTGGCCCGTTCGGTCGCATGCTGCGGGAACGTGGCAACCGGTTTTTCACTGTCGATTTAGGACTTCCCGAAAGCGAACGGCTTTGGGAACTGGAAGGTCTGGGCGAGCCGCAAGGTGATGGACCCGATCGTCACCGCCCGCTCAGCGAGAAAGTCGCCCGACTGAAATACAAAGGGTTTTACTACAACCACTTTGACTATGGCTGGCTGGTGCTTCGGCTCGCCGAGCCAAGGTCAAGCGCCGGTGTGAAACTGGCGGTCGGAGACACGCCGCTGCCGATACCGGCGGACCTCGCAGCCGCATCCCCGAGCGCGGTGTGGCAGATCCCGTTTCCCCAGGGACTGATGAGTGCGTTGGGGACGTTTGAATTGCGAGTCACGGCACCCGGCTGCAAACTGACGGATGTCGCGGTTGTTGGCGACAAGATCCGAGATGTTCATCTGGCACTACTGACTGGCGAAACGCCTCAGTCGCTCTGATTCACTCCTCGGCCGTGGCGACCGACCGGTCTTGCGCCAGGTTCGCGTCGAACCAGTCGAACGTGTGCTTTGCCACGCGATGCGTCGGGTCGAGCCACGCCACCAGATGGCCGGTCCACGGCAACAACACCAGTTCGCTGTTTTCCGGTGCCGCCTCGTGCAGCCGTCGGCCGTGATAGGTGGGGACCATCCAATCTTCTTTGCCATGGATGATCAGTACCCGGGCCTCGGTTCGCTGAATCGCCTCGCAAGCGTTGGAAAGATCGGGGTCGAAATGCCCCTGGGCACCCGCCCGGGTGATCGCCGCGTCCAGCGTTTCATCGGGAACCAGTGAACCAACCCCGGGCAGCACCGTCCGGCCGAAATCGGGAACCACATCGCGCATGGTGCTGAAGGGGGCGACCGCCACGACCGACTTGATTCGCGGGTCTTTTCCCGCCAGGTGTATCGCCGTCGTCGCTCCGTAAGAAACTCCCAGCGCCCCCAACTGACCGGCGACCAGATTTCTGTTTTCCAGTTCGTCGATCACGCGCATCAGATCGTCGGATTCGAGGACACCATAGGTGAGACGCGTTCCTTCCGATTTTCCATGTCCACGTAAATCGACCAGGACCGCGCGATAACCATGGTGGGCCAGCATTCGCCCGTGACGCAGCATGAACTTCGCGTTGGACGCCACACCGTGCAGCACCAGCACAGTCCCCTTGGGGGGAGACAGGTCTTCGGGAGGCTCGATAATCTCAACCGAGAGGGACAACGGTTCTTCGGCGGTCCCCACCTCGACCCGGAATTCCTGGTCGATTCCCAAAATACGTCGGACTGCGGGATGCGTACGAGCCGAGGCGTTGCTCCAGGGAATCCAGCGGTTCGGAGCGCTCGAAATCATCCCTCCCAAAAAGCCGGCACAACCCGACAAATGCAGGCACATGCAGGTGGCGATCAGTGCCGCAAACCGGCCACGAGAACGACACAATGCGAGTGAACTGTCGCCATCAGAATCGATCGACATGGGACACTCTCGAGGCGTGTGGCCGCGCAATCAACGGCGCGCAGAACCCGCGCAACAACAACTCGCTACGACATGCGACCACGAACACAGGTCGCAATACGGTCGGGTAGCGCGAGTCGCGGTACGGGGACGCGACGACAGTTCAATTGGCGGACGGGGGAGGAAAGCGAACGGAGACGGGGAGGGGGATCACGAGGGATCATCAGGAGGGAGCGTGGAGATACCCCAATCTCACGGTCGCGGTCAAGACCGGTTTCAGTCCAGCTTGAACTGCTTCAAATACGCCGCCACATCCTCTTGGGGAATCGTCGGCTGGTCTTCCTTCAAAAGAACGCAACGCTCCAAGACCAGCACGTCCATATTGGTCGAAAGAAAACAGCGGTAGGCGTGTTGCGGCGAACAGACGATCGGTTCGCCGCGCACGTTGAAACTTGTGTTGATTATGACCGGGCAACCGGTCTGTTCATGGAACTTCTTCAGCAATCGGTAGTAGCGCCCGTGGCGGTCGGCGTCGACTGTTTGCACGCGCGCCGAGTAGTCGACGTGAGTGACCGCGGGAATTTCGGAGCGCAGTACTTTCAGTTTGTCGATGCCGTTCAGTCGCCCCATTTCGCCGTCGCGATCGGTCCGCCGACTTTCCTGGACCGGCGCGACGAGCAACATGTACGGACTCTGTTCGCCGGGCCGCATCTCAAAGTACTCGTCAACATGCTCCTCAAGAACCGACGGGGCGAATGGACGAAACGATTCGCGGAACTTGATCTTCACGTTCATCACCGACTGCATCTTGGGGCTGCGGGCGTCCCCTAGAATCGAACGTGAGCCGAGCGCACGCGGACCAAATTCCATTCTTCCCTGAACCCAGCCCACGACTTTGTCGCTGCCGATCAGGCGGGCCACTTCGGTGCAGAGTTCGTCGTCCGATTCGAAGCGACGGTATTTCGCGCCCACAGACTTGAGGAATGTCTCGACCTGATCGTCGCTCCAGGCGGGGCCCAGCAGTGAGCCGTGCTGCGCGTCGCGGGGTTGCGGAACGCGGGCGTTGCCGAGCAGTTGATGCCAGATGAATGTGGCGACCCCCAATGCCCCTCCCGCATCGCCCGACGCCGGCTGTATCCAGATCTGCTCGAATGGCCCTTCACGCAAAA
>JAPLOC010000048.1 GCA_026692825.1 Planctomycetota bacterium
GACGGCCTTGACCCGTCCACGCCAAACCGGATGACTTCGCAGGTCTCCCGGCCCCTTCCTCATCCATTCTCAGAAAAATGGCCCCGTTTGGATCCCAGACCCCGCGTCGTTCCACCGGACTGATTGGCATTGGCCTGATGGGACAGGTGATCGCTGGTCGGTTGCTCGATGCGGGCTGGGACGTCATGGGGTGGGATGTGGCTCCTCAGCAGAATGACGCGCTTCGCATTCTGGGGGGAACAGTCGCACGGGATTCTTGTGACGTGTTTCTGCGGTGCGATCGGATCATTCTCAGCCTGCCGACGCATGAATCGGTCGCGCAGGTTGTTCATGAGACCTCGACGGCGCAGCGTGCGGGGCAGGTTCTAATCGACACATCCACCGGCGATCCCGACGCCGCCGTCAGTTTGGGTGAGTCTCTGGCGACCCGCCACATCGAGTATCTCGACGCCACCGTTTCCGGTAGCAGCGCGCAATTGCGGGAGCGCCAGGCGGTGTTTCTCGTGGGGGCGACTCCTGCCGGCTTCTCCGCCTGTCAGGATTTGTTCGAGACCCTGGCGGACAAGGTGTATCACACCGGCCCGGTTGGGACGGGGGCGCGGATGAAACTGGTGACTAACCTGGTGCTGGGTTTGAACCGGGCCGCGCTCGCTGAAGGACTCTGTTTCGCCCGGACGCTCGGACTCGACCTCGAGCAGACACTCCGAATGTTACGCGAAAGCATGGCGTATTCGCGGATCATGGACACGAAGGGCGAAAAGATGCTCCGGGGCGATTTCACCCCACAGGCGCGGCTGTCGCAGCATCTGAAAGATGTACGGCTGATGCTGCGGGCGGCGGAATCGGCGCAAACGGCGCTCCCCCTCACCGAAACACACCGCCAGTTGCTGGAACGGGCCGAGACGCTTGGTCTGGGCGAATTGGACAACAGCGCGATCATTCAGGCGATAGCCGACATCTCTGCCACCCACGAAACGGAATCATGACACCACGGCACAACCTTCCACTGCTCCCGCTGCTGCTCATGATGCTGATGGTGTTTGTCTCCGTGCTGGCGACAGCGGCGGAGAGTGCCCCCCAATCCATTGGCGACCAGCCCCTCCTGTTTGTCGATCTTGCGATTGTCGCGAAATCAACAGGCGTCTCGCTCAAACTCCATCCGCCGCGCAAGACCGGCGAACGTCTGTTGACCGCGGAACATCCCTGGGAGAGCGCGACGCTGAACTGGTTCACCGTATTGCGCGATGGGGAACGCTTTCGAATGTGGTACGAGTGTTACGACGTCGATGGGTGGCCCACGACCGACGACACGTCGTTCTGCTACGCCGAGTCGCAGGACGGCATCCATTGGACCAAACCCGAATTGGGATTGCACAACTACAAAGGAAGTTCTGCGAACAACATTCTATTCCGTCAGGTGGGAGAGGGAAAACACCGGTCCCGGGTGCATGGTCACGGTTTATTCATCGATCCCACTGCTCCTCCCGACTCGCGGTACAAATGCGTTTCCCAGGGGATGTTCCAGGGGATCGGCGATCGTCCGTATTACATCGCGGGAATGACCTCTCCAGACGGTTTGCGCTGGACCCGCCAGGCCACCCCCATTTGCCCGGTGTTCGCCGACAGCCAGTACTCGGCGTTCTGGGACGAGTCGTTGAAGCAGTATGTCCTGTACGGGCGGGTCGGCGGCCGGGGCCGGGCGATTGGCCGATCCACGAGCGCCCGGTTCGACACGTTTCCACCGCTGAAACTGGTGTTTGAAAACTCCGACGACAATCCCCCTCGCAGCGACTGGTACAACCCGGCTTGTTCACAATACCCCGGGCAGAAGAGTCTCTACGTGATGTTGCCCAGCCAATTTCGGCACCAACCCGACACGCTCGACATTCATCTGGCGGTCAGTCGCGATGGCGTGAAATGGACCTCCCCCGATCGCTCGACCCCGTTCATTCCCCTGGGCCGTCCCGAAGACTTCGACGGCGGATCACTCTACGCCGCCAATGGGATTGTGGAGGTCGGGGATGAACTGTGGTTCTACTTCAGCGGTGCGAAACTGAAACACGAAGAGACCACCATCGAGAAGCTCGCCAAACCGGAAAACCGCCGAGTCTTCAGCCGGGCTGTCGCGAAAAAAGATCGCCTGGTCTCGCTCCACACCGACGAATCCTCTGGAGAGAAGCCCGGCACGGTGGAGACCATCCCGATTCTCTTCGAGGGAAATCAGCTTCACATCAACGCGGCGACACGTGCCGGCGGCGTAGTGCGCGTCGCGCTCCTGGATGAACAGGGGAAAGTGATTCCCGGTCGCGGATTGGACGATTGCATTCCATTCGAAGGAGACCAAGTCAGCCATCGGGTCGCATGGAAGACTGGCTTCGACGTGGCCGACTGGGCCTCGAAGCCGGTCAGCCTGCGGTTGGAACTGGTGAATGCGGACGTCTATTCCGTCCGGTTCCAGAAACCCTGATTCGCGATCACTCGACCTCACCCAGCAACCGACTCAGTTCCGCGTGCATCGCCGTGCCATTGGTCGCCAGCATGTCCTGAACGGACAAGTCGAGTGAAGCCCCGGACATTTTCGTGACCTTCCCCCCCGCCTCGGCGACAATCAACGCGCCCGCCGCCATGTCCCACGCCTTCAGGCTGGTTGACCAGTATCCATCCAGCCGACCCGCCGCCACATAGGCCAGGTTGAGCGCCGCCGACCCCGAGCGATGCACAGTCTGTGCCTTTTCTAAAATGTGCAGAAACCGTCGAATCGGAACACTGTCGACTTTCACTCCGGGAGGAAAGCTGGCGATGACCATCGAGTCTTTCAGTCGGCTGAAGCGGCTGGTCTTGAGCGGTTTGCCATTGACGGTCGCCCCCCGTCCCTTTTCCGCCGCGAACATCTCCTTGCGGGTCGGGTCGTAAATCACCCCGGTGATCAATTCCCCCGCCTGCTCCAGTGCGATCGAGACACAGTAATACGGGAACCGGTGAACGTAGTTGGACGTTCCATCCAGCGGATCGATGATCCAGCGAAAGTCCCCCGCGCCCGACGGTTCTTTCAGTCCCTCCTCACCGAGGAACCCATGCTCGGGGAATCGCTGCTGCAAGAGCGCGAAGATCGCGTTTTGCGCGGCGACGTCGGCTTCCGTCACCAGATCGGCAGGCCCCTTTTCACTGACGGTGAACTTCTCGCCCCACTCTTCCAGAATCCGACCTGCCGCCAGGGCCGCCTCTTGGGCCGCCACCAGGAACTCCGTTTCACCACTCACCAGTCCACTCCATTCGTCAATACCGACGGGGTTCGCCCGTCACGTGTTCAGCGCGGCGACTCGGCCGGCGCGGGACTCAATTCTTCCACCAACCGCCGCGCGATAATGCCGGCCCGTTCTTCCGTCAGGCACAACGGATGAATCACGAGTACCCCTTCGCTCAGTTGGCCGTGCCCGACGTAAATCGGAGGAGATCCGTGTCTCAACGATCGGCACACGTCATACGCGCTCCGATTCAAATGTGTTTCATCAACCCGGACTTCGAGGGTCGGAAATCGCTCGCCATCAGTCGGGTTGAGCAGACGTGTCTGTGACAGGGCGGGAACGGCCGCCGCGATGTCCTCGAGCCAACTCAAATAGCGCGGCCGCCAAGCGTCATACGCACCGCTGTAGAAGAGATCCAGGGCCACCAGCAGGGCGGCAATCTCTTCCTTCGACACTTTGAATCCCCGCCCGATTCCGTGCCTTGGAATGCCGGGGAGCAAGCTCTTTTCGATCCACGGGGCCGGCGGATTCCACAGTTCGGGATGATCGTCCATGTCTAGCATCTGCAGCCCGGCGGACATGATCAGCATCGCGCGTCCACACAGCACACCGGTCGACTGCGGGCCACGAATCGCCTTGCCACCGCTGAACGCAATCAGGTCGGCTCCTGTTGCGACCAGTTCGGGAATCGAACGGCGGGGCAACACCTCCCCCGCAGCATCCACCAGCACCGGAAGGGCGCGGGCCTGAGCCGCCTGAACCAGGTCGGCGAGTCGTGGTCGCGAATCGGGGGCGGCGACATAGACAATTCCCGCTGTTTTATCGGTGAGCGCCGCCAGGTACTCCCAGACCTCGGTCCGCCGCACGCCCGCGTTCGAGACGATTTCGTTGAAACCGACTTCGACCAAAGTCCCCCCCGCGGCCCGGACGGCGTGGTCGTAGCCACTGCGCTGTTCGCGAGCGATGAGGAATTCACACCGGCCATCCGCCACGCGCGGCAGACGTTCCATTTTCCCTAGGTCGAGTTCCGCCAGAATTGCCGCGGTCCCCAGCGTCAGGCCGGCGGCGCAACCGGCGGTGACCAGACCCGCGTCGGCACCGGTGTGTCGCGAGATCTCGCGCGAGGCGGCCGCCTGAAGCTGCTCGAGGGAACATGCCTCCCCCGCCGCCTCGTGAAAGGCGGCCAGCACTTCGGGAGGCATGGGTGCCCCCCCCAGTCGGGTGACGGACCCGGTCGCGTTGATCAAAGGAGTGACGCCGAACCGATCGTAAATCGACATCACCGATTCTCCGCCGGGGCGTCCTGAGGCTGTTTCGCTTTTTCGACCAGGTCGTTGAGTAAATCGTGTTCAATCGCGAAAGCGGCCAGCTCATGCGCCCGCTCGTTGGGATGCGCGTCGAACATGTTGACGACCAGCCGCTCGCGTGCGTGCGGTTCCAATACGGGCAACAGGTCGAGGCAGGGAACGTCCTCGCGCCGGCACGCTTCGACGATTCGTTCGTGCGCGTCGCGGAACGGGTAGTCCGGTCCCAGATTGTGCAGGAACGGAAACACCACGACGCGGAAATCGATGTTCGCTTCCCGACAGGTGTTCCGCAGCTCGATCAGCTTCGCGAACATCCGATTCCAGGCGATTCCGCGGTACGAGTCTTCCACATGCGCATAGTAATTCCGCACTCCCGGGACCGTCGCCTGCTGACTGCGGAAGTAAAGCAAGTTGAAGAAGTACGTC
>JAPLOC010000049.1 GCA_026692825.1 Planctomycetota bacterium
AGTTCGTCAGCCGCCATTCGTCGGCAGTCGAGGGGAATGAACCATTGCCCGCGCGCGGCACCACCGAAGTGGATCACGCGCGCGAGATGCTCGCGCCCGGTTCCGGGTTCCCCTACCAAAAGCGCGAATGTATTCGTCCGGACCGCCAGATCGAGTTGGGCAAGCACACGATGCATTGCCAGACTGGAGGCGACCAGCGACTGCTGACCGAAACGCTGTCGCAACGCCCCGCGCAGGGCTGCCAGTTCCGCATGCAGCCGATGCGTCGCGGGGATTGTCTGGGTGGCCCCCGGTGCGGCCGGTTCACCAATCAGCCCGAGCACTCCCGTCAGTTGCCGCTGCGGGTCGAGCAGCGGAAAGTAATGAATCGTGCGAGCGGCGACGTCGCCATCACGCAAGACGATTTGAGCGGGCGTCGCCAGTTCCTGACCCGCGAAAACTTCCGGGGGCGGGCACAGGTTGGCCGCGAGCGCCACCCCCCCGGTGACATCGGCGACACTCGCGTACTGGCAGACAACCCCCACCACATCCGCCGCCGTCCAGCCGGTGAGCGACTGGCAACCCGCGTTGAACACACGAATCCGCCGTTCGGGATCCAGGACGAACAGCGGCGTCGACGCGGTGCCGAGCCACGTCGCCAGATCAGTGTGTTTCTTGGGTCGGCGCGGCATGGATTTCCGATGAGCGAGACCGAGGGCTGTCCGGACAACGGTGACCGCTTCCTGACGGGCGCGGCTCTGAGTAATCTCCTCAACGACCTGTCGGCGTGTCTCGCATTTGTCGACAGGCGCGGCTGGCGGCATCCTTCAACAGCAGGAAGTCGGTGGAGTACGACACAAATCGCATCCCCCGTCCAATCCAGAACTGAATCGCCCGCATGTCGGCGGTGATGATACCGGCGGCGATGCCCCGGGCGCGCGACACTTCGACCACGCGGTCGACCGCGGCGATCATTTCGGGATGGTCAATCTCACCAGGAATCCCCAGATCGGTCGAAAGATCCATCAATCCCATACAGGCGACATCGACACCAGGGACCGAAAGCATCGCTTCGAGGTTCTCCATCGCCTCCCGGCGTTCGATTTGAATCACCACCAGCGTCTCGGCGTCGACCCACTCGATATAGTCGCGGGGAGAGATCGGCTCCCCTTCCGACTGGGCACGCGTGCAGGCGAAACCGCGAATGCCGCGGGGAGGGTAGCGCGTCCAACTGACGATCTGCCGGGCCTCCTCTTCCGTGTTGACCCGAGGGACGATGATCCCCAGTGCGCCATTGTCGAGGACGCGGGCCACCCAGGGATACTCCGCCTGCGGGACACGCACGATGGGGGTGATTCCCGCCTGTCGGGCCGAATGGACCAGTTCGGCGACCGTCTCCAAACCCATCGACGAATGTTCCATGTCGATGAAAGCGAAGTCCAATCCCGCCTCGGCAAAGAGTCGGGGCACCTCGGCGCTGTGCAGTCCCGAGACTTCACTCCCCAGGACAACCTGACCTGCCTTCAGGGCCGCTTTGACGCGATTCGTTCTCATTCTATCGATCGATTCAATTTCCGCCGAACATCTTGTTCGTCCGGTCGCCCCGCGAAAGCAGGTACGCCATCAAATCGAGGACTTCCTCCTGTTCGAGAACGTTGAGCAGTCCCTCTGGCATCATCGAGGTGTTGGATCGTTCGATCGACTCAACGTTTTTGGTGTTGACGTTCACCAGACCGTTCGGGTCGAGCATATTGGTCATGATGATCATCGTGTCGTTGTTGTAATTCACGATGCGGCCGGTCACGACCTTGCCGTCCTTCTGTTCGACCACGATCGCCGTGTATTGATCGCTGACTTCTTTGCTGGGGTCGACGATGGTCTCCAGGAGATCGCGGAGGTTGAACCGCCCGCCCGCGCCGGTGAGATCCGGACCTTGCGCTCCTCCTTCACCATCGAAGCGATGGCAGGTGAAACAGTTCGCCTCACCAAACAACCGACGACCGCGGTCGAAGTCGCGAGATTTCAACCCGTCGTTGAGCGTTGGGAGCAGGTCGTCGAGCTTCCAGCGTTTGACCAGACTCCGGGGTTTGCCGGCGATCGGGGCGGGGCCGGCCGGCTTGGCGTCCAGAATCGCCTGAACCTGTTCCTTCTCTTTCACCGACAATGTCGCCACCGCGTCATCCTTCATCCGTTTCAGGAATCCCCGCAGGCTGTTGCCCCCCCGGAAGTTCGACGCCTTCAGGAACCAACTGAAGAACTCGCTGCGCTCGGCGATTGTCCAACCAGTCGACAACACCCGCAACGCGCGAACGTATTCCATCTGTTCTTCCTGCGTCGGAGCCTTTTCGATCAACGCCAGCGTCTTTCCCGCGACTCCGGGAGCCTCGAGGTAGACCAGCAGATTGCACAACTCATTGTTCAGTTCTCGCGAATCGGCCGGGAACAGCGGATCGAGCCGCGCGATCACGGCGGCCCGCGCCGCGCGACCGGGCCACCCCAGTCGATTGAACTGCACGGCATACACCCGCAGCACATCCAGCTTTTGTGAGTGGGACAAATCCCCCCAGTTGAGCTTCGCCAGCGCGTCAAGAATCGGCTCCTGCAGCGCCGCGCCCGGAACCGCCACTCCCGCGGTGCGGGGGTGGTGGAAGGGATCCTGACCGGCGGCGCGAACCAGCGCCAGCAGGGCGGCGATGGACCGACCCGGATCGGTCTCGGCCAGTGCCTTGTCCTGCCAGAGCTTGAGATCCTGATGTTCAACCGCGGTGCGGGCGGCGTGCCGAATGAAGCGGTCGGCATGATTCAAATGCGGCCACGCCGCTTCGATCGCCTGCGGATCCTGCTTGCCGTGGAAGACTTCGAGGTTGTGCCGCAATTGATGCAGTACGGGTATCGTGGACTTGTCGGATTCGAGAGCCGACGCGGTGGACTCGGAACCGGTGTAGGTGACGCGGTACAGTCCCGACTGCATTTTGCGGCCACCCACAGTGACATACATCGCACCGTCGTGGTGATTGATCACCACATCGGTGAGCGGAAGTGGCGAACCTGCCAGAAACTCCTCGGATTCCCCCTTGTAGCTCGCACCGTCGGGCGTGAGCTGAACCGCGTACATCTTGCCGTAACTCCAGTCGCAGATGAACAACGACTCCTGGTACTTCTTCGGGAACTTCGCACCGTAACCAAAGCAGATGCCGGTCGGGGATCCCGGGCCGATGTTGTGAACGGAGGGAAGACTGTCGGCATAATACGCGGGCCATTTGCCGGCACCATTTCTCCAGCCAAAGTCGGCACCACTCGCCGACAGGCAGATGCGCGTGGGGCGATACCACGGCGTGTTCATATCCCACTCCATGTCGGCGTCGTAGGTGAAAAAATCACCCTGGTGGTTGAAGGCGCCGTCGAACTGGTTGCGGAAACCGGTACTGATCAGTTCCCAGCTCTTGCCATCCGGATCGGTTTTGTAGATGCAGCCGCCGGGGCCAAGCACCCCCGCCATGAAACCGTTGCCGTCGGGCATGCGGGGGAGCAGATGATCTTCACCCCATAGCCGGGGGACGCGCGACGCGTCAAGCTGCGTCATCTTCGCCTGATTGCCGCAGACGATGTACAACGACTTTCCGTCGGGAGTCGGGACGATGGCATGTGAACCATGTTCCCCCTGACCCTGGAATTCCCGGAGCAACTCGGGGGCATCGTACGTGTCTCCCCCATCCCGCGATTTGAGACGATGCAGACCGATCTTGGGAGCCTGGTCGCCAAACTTGACCGTCTCGTTGATCATCACGTACAGG
>JAPLOC010000050.1 GCA_026692825.1 Planctomycetota bacterium
GACCGGTACGTTGATCGAGGCGAACCGCGTGGTCGAGGAAAATTTGCTCCCGACCCGGGAAATCAAGGAACGCCACCGCCTGGGAGACTGGGTCAAGAAGAACCCGCGAAAGGGCAACCTCGTCAACCAGCAGGTGTGGGACGCCGGATATACCGACAACTGGCAGCAGGGGTCGGCGATCATCGTCACCTCCCCCGAGGCGAGTGAACAGACCCGCATACTCGGCAATCACATTGTGAACGCCGCCCAGGGAATCGACCTGCACTGCGACCAGGTGATCGTGGCGAACAACATCGTCAGCAACTCGTTCATCGGAATGAAGGCGATGCATGGTTCACGAAACGTGCTGATCACCGGCAACCAATTCGTTAAATGCAGCCTGTGGGCGATCGGGCTGATGCCGGGGGTCTCGTCACACGAGCCGAACACCGACGGCGGCTCGATCATCGCGAACAACATCATCTCGGACTTCGGGTATGGAGACGCCAATTGGATTTGGGGCAACGACCGGTCGCCGCTGCGATTCGACGCCGGCCAGCACTCCGACGACCCGGCGCTTTCCGACGTGGTTGTCCAGGGGAACGTTGTCCAAAGCGCCGGCCCACCTCGATATCAGTTCGCGGTAATCATCGCGGCAGGGGAGAAACCGGCCCCTCCTCGAGGACTTGTGTTCGCCAACAATATTCTTCCGACGGGTTCCGCAGGCGTCTTTAACCGCGAACCCAATTGACCGGCGTTCGAGGCGAAATCAGGTCGGTAGTCTCCGAAGGCCAGGAAGGTCAGCGACCTCAGTGACACCCACCAGCCAGAAACAGGAAGTCTCCTTCCAATCGCCGGATCCTCAACAGAACTAACCGGCTACACCAAAGCCCGTCGATCCAGAACAAGGTTCCACGTTCCGGCCAATGGGTGTCCCACGAGGCGGCGGTGATCGTACGACCTCCCAGTGTAGTGATCGTCCCCCATCAAACGCGCCCGACGGACTCACCGGTTGATACAGTGATAGATCCCGACTTCGGTGGGATCGAACAGCAACTTTCGAAGGATTCTCGCCATGGAATCATCCGATTCGCAAACCGACTTCGGTGCCAGAACGGCCATCAACTCAGGAATGAACACCAGGCAACGCGGATACAAATAACCACTACATGAATTTTTCTGTGGCCAGAAACGCAATGTCGGCTGGTGGGTGGCCCCGACTTTGCCGATCGATCTGAATGGAAAATCAGCATCCCCAACCCACCCTTCACAGGAACTGTGGTGAACTCTATTCTGAAGTTGCCACGGGTATTGACTCAGTATGCATTGATGCATACAATCCACTCCAGAGGAAACAAATGCCAGACGCATTTCGCGACTCATCGGCTGGCCGGCGCGGGCCCCCACAGGGAAGCCCGCTCCCCTATGTCCGCACGACAATCACAATTCCCGGCGAGCTGAAAGGCCGTATGGAGCGAATCGGTGATCGGGTCAACTGGTCGGCAATCGCGTCCAAGGCATTTGAGGCCCATCTTTCCCAAGTCTCACCACTGGAGCCCCCCATGCCGGAACTTCCCGACAAAGATGACGCCATCGCCCGACTGAAGAATCTCAAGAATCAACCCGAAAATGCCACGCATCGAATGGCGAGCCGCAGTTACCAGTTGGGAAAGCGCTGGGCGATGGCCGATGCCCACCCCAACGAACTTGGCCGCCTGGAAGCCTTCTGCCGGCAATCAGCGATCGATCGACCGGTTGACCAGTGGAAAGTCGACATTCACGAACGCGGCGCGTTCAAGAGACTGTTCCGTGAAATGACGCTCAGCATTCTGGGATACGATCAATTGACTGATCCCGAAGTGCTTCGAAGAGAATTCAAGCCGTTCTGGGAGCAGCGGGTGGGAATTTCTCTTGAAGCGTCCGACCGGCCTGAGATGCCCGACCCTCTATTCGTCAGTGAATTCGCGCAGGGCTCGCTGGATTTCTGGCGAGAAATCAAAGGACAGCTCTGACTTCTGGAAGGCCAGACGAATTCACGGTCTCTGCTCCTCCAGCATCCAGGTCGCTGATCACATCGTTGCCTGACTTCCAGGTCAAGAAAAGGCTGTCAGGAACCGTATCTTGAGACCAGACGCGCCCGACGGTCGCAGCGGTTGATGCAGTGATCGACCCCGACCTCGGTCGGATCGAACAGCAGCTTTCGAGGGAATCGTGCCAGGGGATCACCCGATTCGCAAACCAGCTCGGCGAAGGTCCAGCCGTCAAGTCACTGAGTGAACATCAGGCAATATGAATACGGATAGCCACTGCCTGGCGTGTAGTCAAGTGTTCATTCCCGACTTTTTGGACGGTAATTCAAGAATCGCCATAACTCGAACATACAGAACCAGTTGCGGTTGATCGCGACACGCATGCATGTATACCTGCACGCGATTTTCACTGGCCAACGGGAGCCGGCTGGTGGGTGGCCCCGGCCTTTAATTCGACAAAATCGGCTGATTTCAGTGCGGAGGTAATCGATGAAAGTTGACGATCGAAAAGATTGAGAAGATCGGCGTTTCGAATGTTTCCGGTCGCAATCAGGCAAAGTTTATTGGGGACGCCTTGCAACACAAACGAACTGACGAAGTCAGCGTCCTTGTTGATGACAATTCGCTGCTCATCCAGCGAGATCCGATTCAATTCTAAGTCGGATGTGCGATTTGTATCCGGCAAATCCAGAGTGTGAAGCACATCATGTCCCCGGTAGCGCAGATGCTCCGCCAGCCGATATGGCAATTGGGCGTCGACGAGCCACTTCACGCGGTTGCTCTCGCGACGGATTTGAAATCGCTGAGCCGGGCGGCGAACTGCAGGCAGGCCTGAATGTCATCGGATTCGAGATCCGGGTAGTCGCTCAGGATTTCAACCGGGCTCATACCGGATCCCAGCAAATCGAGCACAAATGTGACGGGATATCGCAACCCCCTGACACACGGCTTGCCGTGACAGATGTTGGGGTCAAGAGTAATCCGTGAAATCGACATTGGAAGCGACATGAATGCTGGAACATGGTCCATCCACAATGGACAGCGCACCATTTACCACGACAGGCTACCACAAAGTTTGGTGGCTGTGAATCCCGTCGCCGCCTCAGAAGCACTGCCTAACCGGGACTATTTACGGACAGCTCGCGCGAAGCCCGCCTGGGCGAGCCGAATGAACAGGTCACGCAACGGAACGGGAAGTCCAGGGCCACCCATCAGTCAACCGCTTTCTTGAGCTGATTTGCATAGGCTGAGTCGAATCAACTTGGGGCCAGAGGACAGTGCCGGTCGTCCAGGAATCGGTATCACTCGGCATGCCGTTTGCCCAGGCGAACCAACGCGTTACCTGCCTACACCCCAACGAACGACGTCGATGCCGCTGAACTGCTTTTTCAGCGTGCGGTGTTCATTTCCCATGCGAGAAGTCGCGGTGCGAAAACTTTCTCTTCATTCGGGGATTCTCGGCTTGCGCGCCAGCATTTGAACTACGCCGATTTCCTGCCCTCTGTCGCGTTCAGGTCTTGTCCGTCGAACTTCGAGACGATTGCCCGCCGGATGCGGCGCGGCTGGTTGGCATCCCGTGTAAATAGCGGCGGCCGCGTTTTGCCGCCTCTTGCGCCATCGATTCGGGACACCCCGCCACCCGGCGGAACCGGCCGTCAAAGCCCCGCAGCAATTCCATCCACCCCGCCTCTGGAATTCCCAACCGTTCAAAAACCGGCGGCAGGTTGCCGGGAATCGCTCCGCGCTTGTCCGCACGCCATTGCCGACCGCTCCATTCGAGC
>JAPLOC010000051.1 GCA_026692825.1 Planctomycetota bacterium
GGATCGAGATCCCGCACTCCATGGAGTGCGGGGCCTTGTCCCCGCCTTTCCTTCATCCTCCCTCGACCGCGCAGGCTGCCGTTGGGACAGAGAAACGATTATAACGCCTGCGGATTCCTGATAGCACGCACCGATCCGATCGGGTGGGGCCATTGGTAACCCAACCCCGTTGTGGCCCTTGCGGGTCGCAGGATGCAACACCGCACCACGCTCCACCCGCTCCATGTCGACCGAAGCCGCCCCCCCCCGCACCAGTCGAATCTGGCCCGTTATCTGGACCGTTAGCAAGATTCTGCTGTGTTTGCTGGTGTTGTGGTATGTCGGTCGTCAGGGCTGGGACATGTGGGGGCAGGTCAGTGAGAAACCGATTCAGGTTCGGTGGAGCTGGTTCGCAGTCTCGGCACTGTTGACGGTCGCCGCATGGATTCCCTGCCTGTGGTATTGGCGGTGGATGATGCGTGCGTTCGGGTGCGACGTTCCTTGGTTTGACGCGGCCCACTCGTACTACGTGGGCCATCTGGGAAAATATGTCCCCGGGAAAGCGACGGTGATCGTCATTCGGACGGCACTCCTCACCCGGTTGGGATTGCGGCCCGCGGTCGGAGCGTTCACCGTCACGGTGGAAGCGCTCACCTACATGGCGGCGGGACTGACGACCGCCGCTTCTCTGGTCCCGTTCGCCGCCGCCGACTTTCCGCAGCTCCCCTTTCTCAAAACGGTCGCCGACAGTTCGGTTCTGCGAGTGCTGGTTCCGGCGGGAATTGCGGTCGCGGGGGTGTTGTCGCTCACCTTGGCGTCGCGGCAGTTTGTCACCATCGCCACACGTATGGCGGCGAAACGGGGTGAGCCGGCGGGAGCGTTTCCCCCGCTTCCCCGCGGAATGCTGGTGGTGGGGTTCGCGGTCTTTCTCGCCGCCTGGTGGATTCAAGGACTGGGACTCGGGGCGACGATCGCCGCGGTCAGTCCCGAACACGCCCGGCTGATTGATTGGCCGCGCTGGACGGGGGCCGCCGCCGCCGCGCTCGTTGGTGGGTTTGTCGTGTTGTTCACACCCGGTGGATTGGGGGCCCGTGAAGCGGTTCTGTTGGCACTGCTGTCGCAGTTGACTCCGCCGGAAGCCGCCCTGGTCACTGTCCTCTGGCGAGCCGCCACCCTGGTGGGAGAACTCGCCATCGTAGCGGCTCTGGTCGGTGCCAAATTCCTCCGGGGTCAGGCGACGGGACCGCTTTCTGACGGGCGAGGCTCTGTGTGAACGTCTCGTTTTTGGCCGAGTCGATTCTCCCATATATCGCGAAACTCTGAACCCGTCCCCCTGTCCCGTTTTCTCCAACCGCTGTCGCCTCTGATGTCACAACCCCGGTTGCCGCGTTCCTGGAGTGATCGGCTGCATCATCGCATTGCCGCGATGCAACGGCTGTTCGCCCGGGGAGACGCGCGACCACATGGCGATCTGTTTGACTACCCGCCGGTGCAAAGTCCCGCCGAGGAGTGGGTCAACGGCTGGACGCACGCGATCGCGGCAGTCGTGAGTTTTGTGGGAATGATCTGGCTGGTCTGGAAGGCGCAGCGTGACGCCGGCCTGCTCATGGCGTTTGGCTGCGCGCTCTACGCGGGATCGTTGACGGCGGTTTTTTCCATGTCGGCCGCCTCGCACTTCGCGACTCCCCCGCGACTGCGGCACCTGTTCCGCACGCTCGATCAAGCGTCGATTTACCTGTTGACGGCGGGAAGTTTTACGCCGTACTTCCTGCGATTTCTGGTTCCGCAGGGCTGGGACTGGATGCTCCCCACGCTCTGGTGCGCGGCACTGTTACTGGCGTGGGACAAAGTGCGGGGATCGAAAGTCAACGCGATTTCGATCCCGTCGCATGTCGCTTTGGGGGCGTTTCCGTTCCTGGCGGCGAAACCGGTGTTTGGCGCGATGCCGTTGGGTTGCTTTTGTCTGGTAACGACGGCAACCCTCTGTTATCTGGTCGGTGTCGTTTTTCTCGTCTTCGACAGCCGCTGGAAGTATCTGCATGCGGTTTGGCACGTGCTGGTGATCGCGGCGAGCGTTTGCACGTTTGTCGGGATCCCGCTGTATCTGCTATAGCGTGACGCGAACTGTCCCGCTCCACGCCGAATCGTGTGTGCTTCGCAGAAATCTTACTGTCGAAACAGTGGTGCCAAGAGCGCGAGAATCCCCAGGACCGACATCAATACCGCCAGGAGCAGCGCGGGCGAAAAGATCGGGGAGGGGTAGTGAACCCGCAGGCGTTTCAGGCTGAGTCGATGCTGCCAGGTCGCCAGAGTCAGCGTGGTGACTCCAATCGCCACCATGATCATCCCCAGCGAGCGCGGTCCCAGGATGTGGAACTCGTGCTGTCGAGGTGCCTGCTCGGACGCGTATTGAAAGAACTTGTAGAGCGAAAAGCCGAATGTCACCAGTGATGTTCCGGTCCGCACCCAGGCCATCAAATTGCGTTCGTGCGCCAGGTACGTTCGTTCAAACGCCATCTGCAACTGGTCGGGAGGCTCGAACGCCGACACAGGCTTCGACGGCTTCTCAGTCTCGGGGTGGTCCGAAAGCATGGGCGCTCAGTCCTTTCGAAATGCCCGCGAGAGTCGATTGACGGCGCTGCGCGCCACCGCGTACGGGACGACAGCCAGCAGTGTCGCCACCAACAACATCGGGATCACATGGATCCAGCCGGTGACGACAAGCTGATACGCCACATCCAAAGCGGCGGCCACGAAGAACAGCGTGCAAACATCCGCCCAGCCCTCACGAATCGAATGCGCCCGATCGCGGGAACGGAACACGAGATTCCACAGGAACGGGGGGCGTCCCTCGCGCGCGTCGCGGCGACCCGATCGAAATGCGATCGCAATGGCCACCACCGGTTGGACGAACAGCCGAAAGCTGAACGGGCCATGTTCCCGATCGACCAGAATTTCCCACGCTTCTCGCAGCAGTTCCATCGCTCTCCAGGCTCCCGGCAACTAATACGGAATGCGAACTGCGCGAACCAGCAAATCTCCCGAGAGTTCTCCCAGGAAGGTGAGAATCACACCGACGAACAACACACCGGTCGCCGACTGCGTGTTGCGATAGCGGAGGATCTTTTTGACCATGATCCAGACGACCAAAGGGCCCACCACGCCAGCCAGCCACCGCAGCGCGAGCCAGGTGCCCGGAGCCCCCCCGCTCGGAGGGGGCCAATGCGCCCCCAACATCCAGCCCGAAACCGCC
Organism: Planctomycetota bacterium; assembly: GCA_026692825.1. Classification (GTDB taxonomy): domain Bacteria; phylum Planctomycetota; class Planctomycetia; order Planctomycetales; family Planctomycetaceae; genus UBA10511. Next base: position 3,233 of record JAPLOC010000051.1, read on the forward strand.
AGACGCGCCAGCCCGGCGATCCCCAAGGCATTATTCAATCGCAGTAGCGGCGCCAGCGGCATCCCCGGGGCGGTCAGGTAACGGTGTCCCAACAGCATCCCTGCCATCGCCCCACCCAGTGTTCCCACCGTGGCGGCGGTCGAACAGAGCAACGGCACCAGCGGAACCTCCGCTGACTCAGACGTCCGCTGACCGCAGGCAATCGTCTCATACGATGCCAGCAGCGTAACTATTAGCAACGCGATCGTCCCTCCTGGGCGCCGTTCGAGCAGCCACAGCACCGAACCGACGAATGCCGTCACGCACAGTGCGATCGGCCCGATCCGGTTCCCCTCGGTTGTCAGCGTCGCGACCACTCCCAATCCCAGGCAGACCAGCAGCAGGATCCGAAAAAACGCGCTGGTCACATTCTGGCGCGGCATCACCAGCAGCATCAACCCGATGCCGGTGATCAATCGGAGCGAAAAGAAAGCGATGGCGTCCTGCATGTCTCTCCCCGAAGGACGGCTACTTCCTATTCATGATCAGCGCCATCGCTTCCGCCCGCGTCGACTGGTTCGTCTTAAACCGACCGCGAACAGCACTGGTCACCGTGAGACTGCCCGGTTTGCGCACTCCCCGAATCGTCATGCACGTGTGGGTTGCTTCGAGTACCACCACGACCCCCTTCGCCCGCAACTCCTTCTCCATCAGGTCGGCGATCTGGTGCGTCATTCGCTCCTGCACCTGCGGGCGGTGGGAAATGTCCTCCACCACCCGGGCCAGTTTGCTCAACCCCGCCACCTTCCCGTCCGGGATGTAACCGATATGGGCCACACCATGGAACGGCAGCAAATGATGCTCGCACATGCTGTTGAACGTGATGTCCCGCACCAGCACCATCTCGTCGTACTTCTCTTCGAACACCCTTCGCAGATGCTCTTCGGGAGTCGCCCGCAGCCCCGAAAACAGCTCGGCATACATCCGCGCCACGCGCGCCGGCGTTTCGAGCAGTCCCTCCCGGTCGGGGTCTTCTCCCACCGCAGCGAGAATCTCGCGCACGGCGCGTTCAATCCGCGGCAGATCCACCGGTTGTGACGAGTCCGACATCGCTCAATTTAAACTGAATCGGGGAGGGTATTTCACCGGACGCCGTTGAGGCTGTCCCTCGGAAGAGAGCGCGTGAATCGTCCGCAGCAGAAATTCGCTCCGCCGTTCGACATCCACCTCGGCGAGCGCCCGGTACTTGTCGACAGGGGCGACCTTGAGGGCGGCCACCAGCAGATCGCACAGCACACCCAGCGGCAGATCGGCGTCCAGCATTTGCTGGAACAGCGAATCCGACCTCCCCGTTTTCATCAACCGCCGGAACGACTTCAGCAGCTCTTCCTGCCGAACCTCGAGATCGATCGACAGGTCGTCGCGATACTCGTCGGGGAGCAACTCCAGTTCCCCCACGCGGTACGGCAGGTCGGTCACCAGCTCACTCACCAGCTCGGCTCGTTGCAGTCCGGTGAGAACGATATTGTATCGACCCCCGGCCAATCGCTCTTCTGCCGTGATCCGTCCCACACAGACAATCGGGTTCAGTTCCGGCCCCGCGGGTGAGACGGGTCCGGAACGCGGTAGCGCGAGCGCGATCAACCGGTTCCCGTCGAGCGCGTCGGCGACCATCTTGCGATACCGCGGCTCGAAGATGTGCAACGGCAGCGCCACATGGGGGAACAGAACCACCCCATCCAGCGGGAACAAAGGAACCGTCCCCTCGAAACCGGTGAGGTCGGCGGTGAATTCGGGTTCAGAGTGCATGGAAACCGGTCAGTCTCCCGGAATCTTCAGTTTCGGAATCCGCTCGTCGCGCAACGCCACGCCGGCGGGATATTTGTCCTGGTTTTCAACCAGCTCCGCGAAACACCAGTCGAGGTTCTTCAGAAACTCCTCGACATCGAGTCCTTCATAACTGGGGGCGTACGCCTCCAGGTACTTTCGCGACGACAGGTAGACTTTCTTCGCCCCCCCGAGATTCTCGTTGCCGAAGTGCAACAGTGCCACGGAGGCCTGAATCAGTCCCTGGTAGAACTTGCGTCGGTCTCCCTCGCCTAAGACCTTCGAGATAGAGTGCCGGGTAATCCTCGGGCATGTCCGTGTTCCAGGTTGGTTGGGGGCGAACGTCACTGTAGTCTGACCGGCGAGGCTCTGTCCACGCGGGGGAGTCGCGAAATTCGCGGTTTCCCCAGCCCGCTGCTGGTCATAACGGTCTGGAGAGAAGAATGGTTACGTCACGATCTGCGGCCCGCGAGAAGGAACGCCGGGAACGCGCCCTGCGAATCGTCGAGGGATTGGCGCTCGCGTATCCCGTCGCGGAGTGCGCTTTGCGGCACGAATCTCCGTTCCAACTGCTCGCCGCCACCATTCTGTCGGCACAGTGTACCGACGAACGAGTGAACCAGGTCACCCCAGAACTCTTCCGAAGGTTTCCAACCCCTCAGGCGCTCGCCGACGCGGAAC
>JAPLOC010000052.1 GCA_026692825.1 Planctomycetota bacterium
CCAGCAGACGCCGTCAGAAATCACCGGCGAAGACCAGCCTCTTCCCGGAATCGGCTGCTTCCAGACGACGTTTTCGGTGTCACTGAATCGCGTGGGAACTCGCGCCGCTCCCGCGTGTCCCTGACCATCCGGCCCGCGAAACTGCGGCCACTCGTCGGCTGACTGGGCGATTGCGGCGTTGAGCAGAATCGCCGTTCCGAAGACGGCCAAGAGTCGGGAGATCGCGCGGTGCATGGTGGGCCGGAGTGGAAGAATTGTGGAGCAGAGCCGCGCCCGTAAGGAAGCGGCATGAGCGGAAGCGGACTCCTTCCGTCCCGCCGACTTTAGTCCCCCCGTTCGCACCGAGCAACTCTCACGAAGCGGGGGCGTTCGAAGCTCCCGGCGAATTCAACCATCCTGCCCGCTCGCGAACGCTGTACGCTTCGTGATCGCGACTCGTGTTCGCGACAATCAGCTCGGCGAGTAATCCCAACGAGAGGAGCTGCCCCCCCAAAAGCAAGGCCGCGATCGAGTAGGCAAGCAGCGGGCGGTTGCCAATCGGCTCGGCAGTCGCCGCATTGGCACCGGGCAAATGCCTCAGCAGCCACAGAGCGGCCAACCACGCCAATCCCAGCCCTCCCATGGAAAAGAACCCCAACCCCAACCCGCCCAATATGTGCAGCGGTCGCTGGCCGAACGCCGTGAGGAATTTGACCGTGAGCAGGTCGAGGAAACCCCGCAGAAATCGCCGGACGCCATATTTACTGTGACCGTGCTGTCGGGGGCGGTGATGGACCCCCAGCTCGGCGACACGGAACCCGCGAGCGTGGGCGAGGACGGGGATGAAGCGATGGAGTTCGCCGTAGAGATGGAGTTCTTCGGCCACTGGACGCCGAAAGCACTTGAGGCCGCAGTTGTGGTCGTGCAGCGAGAGTCCGGTGAGCCGGCTGACCATGAGGTTAAACACCTTGCTGGGTCCGGTTTTGTGCCACGGGTCGAGGCGGCGGAGTTTCCAGCCGTTGACGACGTCGTACCCCTCAGCGAGTTTTTCGAGGAACTTGGGGATTTCGGCGGGGTCATCCTGCAGGTCGGCGTCCATCATGAAGAGAACGTCGCCGGTGGTGGCGCGCATGCCTGCGGACAGGGCCGCCGCCTTGCCAAAGTTTCGGCGGAAGCGAATTCCCGAGACGCGGTTGTCTTCAGCGGCCAGATCGCAAATTGTCTTCCAACTGGCGTCGGTGGAGCCGTCGTCGACGAAGACAATTTCGACGGCGGGGACGGGAGGGTGACACGCCGACGCGATTTGTGCGTGGAGTTCACGAAGACTGTCGGCTTCGTTGAAGACTGGGATGATGATGGAGAGCATGCGCGACGAGAGCCACGGTTGTGCGAGTTGTCGGCGTGATTGTCGCGTATTGGGCGGGGGGATGCCACTTCATCCGCCTGCCAGGATGACAAATCCATGACTCGTCACAACAGGGATTCCCCGCCGCCACGGGATCGACTAATCATAGATACAGTCCGAATGCCGCCATGGCCCCGCTGTGTCGCTTCACGTCCCGCCCGCCATCGATCTTGGACAAGCTCTTAGGAATTCGCGATGCGTGTCGAGCGCTGGCCGATTTTTCGCGGGATGGTCTACCACCCGAGAAAACACCCCCGCCTTTCCCCGGCGGACGTTGGCCTGTCGCCAGAGTTTGTCCACGAGGTCGAGACGCGGACCGCCGACGGCGTCACGCTGCGAGGATGGTTGTGGCTCCCCCGTCGACATTGGACTCCGGCAGGATCAGTCTGCAACAATCACGCTGGGAATGGTCCGAAAGTCGTCTACTTTCCCGGTCGAGGCGGGCACCGGGGATTTCGGGTTTTAGAAGTTGGAATTCTGACGGCACTTGGAGCCGAGGTGTTGTTGTTCGACTATCGCGGTTACGCCGACAATTTGGGTCGCCCTACGGAGGAAGGACTCGCGCACGATTCCCAGGCGGCGTGGGAATTCGCGCAACACGCGCTGGGCTGGTCGCGTGAGGAAACCGTTCTCTACGGAGAATCGCTGGGTGGTGCGCTCGCGGTTCAACTCGCTGCCGGTGAATCTCGCAGGGGCCACCCACCAGCGGGAATCATTTTGCGGTCGACATTCACCAGCTTCACCGAGGCGGCGTGCCACCTTTGGCCTTCCCTGAGGTGGATCCTGCCGACAGACTGGTACCCGTCATGTGAGAGAATCGGACAGGTGACATGTCCCATTCTCATCCTGCACGGCGAACTGGATCGGCTGGTCCCGTTCACAATGGGGCGGAAACTGCTCGAGTCGGCTCCCGCGATGTCCGCATCGGGAATCGAACGCCGGCTCGTTCCGTTACGCAACTCGGAACACAACCACGCCGCAGTGTCGGACGGCCCGACGATGCGACAGGCGATCCGCCAGTTTCTGCGCGATCTTCAGTTGGACCAACCCGGATGAACTCTTGGTGCCGCAGTGATCCGGAACAGACGGATGGATCCTGATCGAGTGGCAGCATCGTGTCTGGGCCGGCGACATCAACGTGCCGCGGGCAATTGCCAGCGAATGGTCTCCAGGTGAGATTTTCCATCCTCACCGCGGTACGAACACGAGGTGACCAGCGTCCCGTCGTCAAGCTGCACGGTCGGACCGAAGCCTCCTCCCTGGTAGCGCGAACCGGTCTTGGTGTCGAGCATCACGCGGTCGTGTTCGAAGTCGACCCTGAAACCATCGTCGGTCTCCACCGCTGGCAGAGCGCGCACGCCGAGCGGTGGTCGCAGGTCGCGTACCGTGAACGTCAACAGCAATCGCTTGTCACGCAGTCGCAACAGCGACATGTACATTTCGCCGTAATCGCCAAAGTCCTGAATCCGCTGAAAGGTCTGGGCGTTGTCTTGGGAGGACCAGAGGATGAAGTGGTCAGCTTGATCGTTGGTCGCGCGGATGGGCCGGTTTTTCATTGGAAACTCGTTGCTGTCCACACGCACGAGGGCCCAGATCTTCCCCGAACGCGCCTGCCAGAGCCAGGTTTCTCCGCCGAAAAATCCGTACTGGCTTTTGAACTCTTCCGGAACGCACTGCTGCGACTTGTTCCAGGTCTTTCCGTTGTCAGAAGAACGCCAAATCAGATAGGGACCACTCCCCCCGTCGTAATCGACACCTAAAAGCAGAGTCCCGTCAGACAGCCGCAGGACGTTGCGGGTCGAGTGATTCGACGCGTTCGGCTTGACCGCTTCCGATTCGATCCGCACCGATTCCCAGGTCTTGCCGCGATCGGTGGAGCGGTGCAGAAAGCCGCAGGTGTAACCCCATTCGTTCCGCGTGTCCTGGGCCAAAAGATGTCCCGTGATAAAAATCGTGCCGTCGGGAAGAATCGTGAGGTACGGCTCCCGACCCAGCAGAGGGAGTTTCTCCGCCGACGACCAGCTTTGTCCTCCATCGCGCGAGCGGAACAGCAGCGTTTGTTCCATCACCTTGTTGCCGTCCCGTTTCTCCTGATGAAACGCCGTCAGCAGGAGTTCGCCATCGGGAAGTCTCGCGACGCACGGTTTGTAGTCGTCTGGTTCGCCGAGCGCGACCCGCTGACAGTTTATCGAATTCGCGGCGAGGGTCTTGGGACTGACGACTTCAATCAGGGAATCGTCGGCGGAGGCCGTTGCCAGTCTGAGCGACGATATCAGCGCCAGCGCGAATGCCGCGCGAAAGAACAGGGTCAGACACCGCATGATCGACTCCCGGAACCAGTACATCGTGAAACCGCATGATTCTCGTTCCGTCCTGGAGATTCAAGCGAGGCGGCTGAATTCGTGGGACGCACTTCCTAGTACGCAATCTGTCGAGTCTTCCGGACGCATGTCCCATTAATCCCCCAAGACCGGAATCCACGGCACCCTCTCTCCATCTCATCGGACGGCTGACCGACCCCTCGTCGAACGGCGCGCTTGCGTCGTCTTTCGGTCCGATCTATGTTCACGGGCGAAAACTCGCATCGAGCGGATTCCCTTTTCCTTGCAGCGATTCGCAATCTATGGCCAGCGCGAAAAAACCGAAACTTCCCCCGTCGGCTGAGGCGCTTGCCGAAGTCTTGCGGCTGTTCCACGAGTCGACCGCTCCGCTCGCCGCGTCGGCACTGGCGAAATCGCTGTTGCCTCCACACAAGATTTCCGCGGCGCAACTCGAACCGATTCTCGAAGAGTACGTGACGACTGGCACGCTGTACCGAATTCCTGCGGCGAAGGCGACAGGGAAGCCGCGGTATTGGAATCGCGATCTCATCGCACTCGTGCGAACTGGCCTGGCAGAGACTCTCCAAGCCGCCGACGCTCCACTCACGGCGCTGGAACTCGCCGCCCGGATCCCGGG
>JAPLOC010000053.1 GCA_026692825.1 Planctomycetota bacterium
CCAGGCTCTGCCTGGGAACGAGATCTGGTTTAGAATCTCGCCTGCCGTTGCGACAGATATTCCACCAGCGCTTTGTCAAACGGCATGCTGGTGTTGAGTTGCACGTAGTCGATTCCCGCGGTGAAACACGCTTTGCGATACTTTTCACACAACTCTTTCACCGCCGCGAGGTAGTCGCCGCGAATTCCGTCGGCGTCCAGTTCCTGGTTCTGGCCCGATTCCGGATCGCGGAGATCCACCAGCCCGGAAAACGGAAAGCTCACCTCGGCTTCGTCGAGAATGTGAAATAGAATCACGTCGTGTCCGCGGTGCCGAAGCTGCTTGAGCATGTCGATCACCGGTTCCGGCTCGGTGATCAGGTCGGAAAACAGCATCATCAGGCTGCGATGGCGAACCATCGCGGCGAGATTCTTGAGATTCTTCGCGATCTCGGTGGGGCCAGACGGCTTGAGTTTGGAAAGGACCGCGAGGATGTTTCCCAACTGCGTCCGCTTGCTGCGTGGTGGCAGGCAGTGGCGAATCTTTTCGTCAAACGTCACCAGCCCCACGGGATCCTGCTGGTGGATCATCAGATAAGCCAGGGCGGCAGCCAGGCAGACCCCGTAGTCAAATTTCGTCAGTTGCTGCCGGTACGTGTAGTCCATGCTCTCCGACAGATCCATCACCAGATAGCCGCTGATGTTGGTTTCGGCCTGGTACTTTTTGACGTAGAACCGATCCGTCCGAGCGTAGACCTGCCAGTCAATGTCTTTGAGGTCGTCTCCCTGCGAGTACCGTCGGTGTTCGCTGAACTCGACGCTGAATCCTTGAAAGGGACTGGCATGGAGTCCGCTCAAGAACCCTTCGACAATGAACCGGGCCCGCAGGTCGAGCCGGGCGACCGTGCGGATGACCTCGGGCTTCAGGTATTGTTCGGCGGCAGGCATCGCGCGGAATTGTCGAAAGGAGTTGGTCATCCAACGGACGACCCGGAAATGGATTACACAATGACTTCGGTACAGGATTGTACAGATGCCGCGTCCCAGTCCAGTATCTTTTTAAAAAAAACTCAAGAATTGACAACTCTTGGGTTGGCGCATCTCGAAAGACTTTTTAAACTATCACGCATATGGTCGTGATTTCTTCCAGCTTCTACCGGTCACCGTCCGATGAAACTGTCACGTAAATCCGATTACGCCCTGAGAGCCTTGTTCACCCTGGTGGCGAACGGGAACAAAGGTCCCGTACCGGTCCGCGAGATTGCCGAGATAAACGACATTCCGCGGCGGTTCCTAGAGCAGATCATGCTCGATCTCAAGTCGCAAGGCTGGGTCGAAAGCGTGGCTGGTCGCGATGGGGGTTTCCTGCTGGCGAAGCCGGCGACGGAAATCACAATGGGACAAGTGGTTCGGTTCTTCGATGGGATTCTGGCACCGATTTCGTGCGTGTCAACTTCCCACTATGAGCCGTGCAGTCAGGAAGTTCGTTGTCGGTTCCGTCGGATCATGCTCGACATTCGAAACTACGTCTCTCGGCTAATGGACCAGGCGACCCTCGCCCAGGTCTTTGAACAGCCGATGGTGA
>JAPLOC010000054.1 GCA_026692825.1 Planctomycetota bacterium
AGGATCGGATCTTCGAAAAAGTCTACAATGTCAAGCGGTTACATCCGGGACTTTTGCGAACACGGGAGCGGATCAACAGCTTTGGCAACAGCGTCAATGCCCTCACCCACGACAGCTCGACGCTGGGAGGGAATTCCGGGTCGGCGGTGCTTGACGTCAAGACCGGGCAGATCGTCGGGTTGCACTTCGCGGGAATCTATCTCAAGTCGAATTACGCCGTTCCCGCCTGGGAACTCGCGCGCGACACCCAGGTCGTGAACGCCGGTGTCAATTTCGCCGGCAAGGTTCCCGCAACTCAGGAGTGGGCGGCGGTCTGGAAGTCGACGGAACCTGCCGGCAACCAGGAGGTTTCGGCACCTCCCCCCTCCCCCACCGGAGAACCACGTCCACCAGAGAATCCCGCCGTCAAGATTGAGCAGTCCCCTGCGCCAGCTTCAACGACAATCTCGCCGACCATCGTCGCGAACGGCGGAGTCACCTGGACCATTCCCCTGCAGGTGACGGTGTCGCTGGGACAAATCCAGCAGATGCTCGTGGCGGCCACGACGGCTAGTGCCGCGGAGGTGGAGGGGGTCCAACCAAAGATCGTCGGGGATCTCACGAAACGCCGTGGATTCGATCCCCAGTTTCTGAAACTGGCGAATGGCAACCCGATCCTGCCCCCTGAATTGACGAAAGCGGGCAAAGCGGTCGCCGCCCCACTGCTGTCCGATGGGTCGATCGAATTGAAATACCACCACTTTTCCGTCGTCATGCACAAAACGCGGCGTCTGGCGATCTACACAGCGGCCAATGTCGATTGGCGCGAAGAAAATCGTCTGGTTAATGGCAAGAAACCAACACGGAAGGAACTCACCGAACTCGATGACAACGACCGGGAAGAGTGGAGAACCGATCCGCGGATCCTCGAGAAACATCAGTTGCCGGACATTTTTTACACCAACGACCGCAGTTCATTCGACAAGGGACACTTGGTCCGGCGTGACGACGTCTGCTATGGAACGTCGTTCGAGGACATGCAAAAAGCGAATGGAGACACCTACTACACGACCAACTGCTCGCCCCAGACCGCCTTCGCCGGCCCGGTTCTCGCGGACGACGATCCGGTCTTTCGTGGCCGAGATCGGGACGGTGTGGCGCGAGTGCAGATTCCCCGCAAGTTCTGGAAGATCATCGTCGCGAAGGGCGACCATGGTCCCGAGGCATTTGGCTTCGTCCTCGAACAGGATCTGTCGCAAACCGACCTCGAAATGGCGGTTCCGAAGGCGTGGCGAAAATACATGAAGCCGATCTCTGAGATTGAGAAACTGCTCAACAAGCTGGCGAAGCTGACGCATCTGAAGCCGATTGATCAGTTTGGTTCGCCGCAGGCGGACGCAATTGCGCGGAAGGTCAACAGCTAAAGGATTTGTCGCGACGACGCCCTTTTGTCGCGACGACGCTCCTGCGGCGTCGCGCCCGACGCCGACAGGCGGCGGCCAGGTCGGTAACCGCGACCCGTCGTTTGACTTCACCGTCGTGCGAGCAGGCGTTTCCGATGCGGCGTTTCAATCTGTCTCCACTCAACTCTGCCGAAGACGTCCAGACCGCGGCGTCGTAGGAACGCCGTCCGCCACATGCCGCGACGCCGCTCCTGTGGCGTCGCGCCCGACGCCGCAGGCGGCGGATGGGTCGGTAACCGTCACCCGGTCATTTGACACCCGCCCCCGGTCGGCGTATCAAACATCGAAATGGTCGTGGCGGCTGTTCCCGACTGGTTTGCATCCTTGGTGAGTCCACGGGCCGAGTTCGAATGTCCGCTGTCCAGAACTACACCTATCGCTATCCATTCGAGTCTTCCCTGTTCGACGCCACCAGCGAACCGGCTATGCGGTGGGCGACCAGTCTCGACGGCACGTCCGACGATCTGTTCTTCGACGGTCGACTCCGACGCCCGGCCTTAGTCGGTCAATGCCTCAGCTTGCTGACCGAGATCGTCCGCACGCGGTTCCATCAGCCCGCGAACCCCCGATTGCTCGATCCCGTGGTCACCAGTGGCGGTGGCCTGCTGCGGTTTGAGGGCTTTTCCAGTTGTTGCGGCGTTTACGCCCGGGTGGATCTGAACCCGGACGCATTTGACGTCGAGTTGCGGGGCAAGGGAACGACCAATGTCGACTTCAACAACACCATGCGAGTCGCTCTGCGACGACTTGACGATCGCCGTGAGGCCAGACTCCAAGTCGGCGGCACCGGCATCACACTGACCCGCGATGGGGACCAGATCGTCGAACGTCAGGTCGAGTTACCCGTTCGATGGATCAAAGGATTCTGTGAAGTTCAGGCGTATCAGGCCCGACTCACGCCTCATTTCGATTTGACTCCTCTCGAAGCCCGGGATCTGCTGAGGACATTGCCCAAGGGCCTAACCGCGCGGCAGCCGGTGTTCCTCACGCGGATGGGGCGCGCCCTTCGATTCGCGGCGTGCGACCAGCGCGGTGCCGTCAAGATCGAGGGGACCGATCGGCTGCGGATACTTGAACCCCTCGTTGGCTCGGCCCGAGCCATCTCTGTCTGGTACGACGAATCCTCGCAGACCAATGCTTGGGACTTTCAATTCGACGTCGGGCGGTTCATCGCACTGCTGAGTCCCGAGGTCTATCGGGGATTCAGCGGCGAGGGGCAAATTCTGGCCCGGCTCGCGACCGGAAATTGGCAGGAAGCGCTCCCCGGGGTTGTCGACTCACTGCAATGGCAGTCGCAGATTGATGTGGGGCGATTGGCAATCCAACGGGGCGTCTCCGAGCCGGCGATCGAGTCCGCGCTCGCGG
>JAPLOC010000055.1:0-2717 GCA_026692825.1 Planctomycetota bacterium
GTCGATCACAATTCCCGAGGGCTCAATCCAGCCGCGAGACAGCAGGGGCGCGAGTGCCAGAATCGAGGCACTGGTGTAGCATCCGGGGTTGGCGATCAGGGATTGGCCGGGAATGCGATCTGCAAACAACTCGGGCAGGCCGTAGACTGTCGTCGCCAGTCGGCCGGGATCGGAATGTTTGTGTCCGTACCACTTCTCATAGACCAGGGGATCGTTCAAGCGGTAGTCGGCGCTCAAGTCGATCACCTTCGCCCCCCCTGCCAGGAGTGTAGGCACCGCTTCCATGCTGGCGACATGGGGCAGGCAACAGAACACCACGTCCGCGCGCTGGGCGACCTGAGCGGGTGTCAGATCTTCACACTTAAGATCGAGCCGACCGTAAAGGCTCTGGTGAATCGTGTGAATGAGGGGGGATCCCTCCTGTCGCGTCGTGAGCGCGGTGATCTCCGCTCCCGGATGGCGCAAGAGGATCTTGATGAGTTCCAGCGCGGTGTAACCGGTGGCGCCGAGGATGGCGACCTGAACCATGGCGATTTCGTGGGCTGAGAAGGGGAGTTGAAGCGGATCGAACGGTGTGGAAGTCGGGGTGATCTTAGCGAAATGAAGCATGAGAATCGACGGCCGGGAGCGGACCTCCAGAATCCGCACGTCGGGTCGCTTGATATCATCGTTCAGTCGAGGTATGAAAACGGTTTGGACTTCGCGACACTCGCCTTTTTCCTCACTTGATACTCCACCGGACTCCGCCCCATGGCCAATGTGGCTTCTGTCGTTTCCCAAGCGCTGACTGACACCGACGGCATTTTGCGGCTCGCGCCGACGTGGGTTCCACGGTCGTTTCTGCAACCAGGCAAACGGCTCAAGCTCCATCCGGCGGACTACTACCATCTGGGGACGCACCGCGGCGGCATTGACGAACGGTGGTTCGCCTCCACTACGGTCGCGACCAACGAAGGAGCTCCGGAAGACGAAGGCCTGAGCTACGTGGTCGTCGACGGCAAGAAAGCGTTCACACTTCGCGACGCGGTTACCGAGCTGAAGGACGAACTGGTTGGCAAGTCGATCTGGAAGAAGTACGCACGTTGGCCCGTGTATTCGAAATTTTTCGACAACATGGGGCCAATTCCGCACCACATGCACCAGAACGACAAGCAGGCGAAGCTGACCGGGCAGGAAGGCAAACCCGAGTCGTACTATTTCCCGCCACAGATGAACCAGATCGGAAACAATTTTCCGTACACGTTCATGGGATTGGAACCGGGGACGACAAAGCAGGACATCGTCGAATGTCTCAATCGCTGGAATGACGGTGACAACGGCATCCTGAACTACTCGAAGGCGTACCGTCTGCAGCCGGGGACCGGCTGGTTGATTCCCCCCTGCGTGCTCCACGCCCCCGGAAGCCTGGTGACGTACGAACCGCAATGGGGCAGTGACGTATTCGCCATGTACCAGTCGATGGTCGAAGGGCGCGCCGTCCCCCGGTCGCTGCTCACCAAAGACTTCCCGAAAGAAAAGCACGACAACAACAAGTATCTGGTCGACGCGCTCGACTGGGACGGAAACGTCGATCCGAACTTCAAGGACAACCACTTCCTCGAACCGATCCCCGTCGCGAAGACCGAGAAGGAAGGCTGGGTTGACCGCTGGATTGTCTACGGCAAGGTGAGCGGCAAGCAGTTGTTTACGGCGAAAGAGCTGACCGTTCAGCCCGGCAAGAAGTGTACGATTCAGGACGGCGGCGCGTACGGCTGGATCACCGTCCAGGGGCGCGGGCGGATTGGCTCTGTGGAGTTGCAGTCCCCGGTCATGATCCGCCACTGGGAAATCACGCAGGACGAAGTGTTCGTGACCGCGAAACGTGCGGCGGCCGGTGTGGAAATCGAGAATACCGGAACTGAGCCATTGGTTGGCCTCCGGTATTTCGGTCCCGACGCCCAGCCGGAAGCCCCGGCGATTGGCGACGCGAAGAAGAAGTAGTTCTACCAGCGAACCGAATGGCGAAAGTCGAATTCCATGGGGATTCGATTTTCGTCATTTCGATCTCGGTCATTTTCATCAGCAAGGTCCAGGTCACATGAGCAGCTCGCGTAATAACTTTCCCAAACTGCATAACGCCAGTTGGCCGGGAGTGGTCGGGAAGGGTTCCCCCGGGGGCGAGCCGATCATCGAACTGGACACCATGTTGAAACTAACGGCGGCGGCGGAAGTCGACGGCGTGAAGTTTGACGGTGTCGATGTCTTCCTTTTCGCGCCACATTGCGACATCGATTCCAGTGACGATGACCTCAAGCGGCTTGCTGACAAGGTCACGTCGTACAACCTGAAAATCGGTTCGGTGGTCGCTCCAGTCTGGCCCCCCACCGGGGGCGGGTCGGCGATGGGTACTGAAGCCGAGCGCAACCAGTTTGTGGAACAGGTTCGCAAGGGATGCCGGATCGCGAAACGGCTGAGGGAATTGGGGGTTCGCCCTTATGGCATCGTGCGAATCGACTCGGCAAGCGGCCCGGCCGACTGGGCGAAGGACCCCGAGGGAAGCCAGAAACTGATCGCCGACACCTTCCGCCGGGCGGCTGACGTCGCCCAGGATCACGGCGAGCGGCTGGCCGCCGAGGGTGAGATCTGCTGGGGTGGAATGCACAGTTGGAAGCGGATGGTGCAACTCCTTGAGATGACCGATCGCCCCGGGGTGGTAGGGTTCCAGGCCGACATGGCCC
>JAPLOC010000055.1:2751-3727 GCA_026692825.1 Planctomycetota bacterium
AACGCCCCCGAGGATCGCATTCTTCCGGAAAACTGGAATTGGAGCGATCCGAAGGTTCTTGACGACGCACTGGCGACTCTGACGGCAGCGCTGCGCCCCTGGACCATCGACTTCCACGTCGCACAGAACGACGCGACCGTCAAGGGGTCGGGTTCGCACGACAAGACCGGAAAACACTGCCTGCCCACCGATCCGAACGGCAAGCTGTCGATCGCGCATCACGCGCGGCACTGGCTCCGCGATTCCTACGGCAACCCACTCCGCAAATACCGCCACATTTGCTGGGATGGCTGCATGTTCCCCAACGACACCATGATGCTCCCCGGAACCTGGAACAGCATCCTGAAAGAGATGATCGCAGTGCGTGATCAGCACGGATGGTGTGAGTAAGAGCTGTCGTTTGAGATTTGAATTCTGGTGGCCCCTTTCGCAGAGCGATAGGGGCCACCCATTCATAATCTCAACCTGTCCGCCGTTCCTGCAATCCCGACGCGTCTGTTTTGTCATTCGAAATCGAATCGCGGCATTCGTCCGTGGCTCGATTTTTGATCCCCGTCCTTCAGCCCCAGTTCAACAGTTCCATGTCAAAACCCCTCAACATCGGCATGATCGGCTACGGCTTTATGGGCCGGGCCCATTCGAACGGCTATCGCCGGGTCAGCAATTTCTTTGATCTCGCGTACCATCCGGTATTGAAGGCGGTCTGCGCCCGAGACGCGGCGAAGGCGAAGGAATTCGCCGACCGGTGGGGTTACGAATCGATCGAAACAGACTGGCGGAAGCTGGTCGAACGCAAAGACATTGACGCGGTCGATATTTGCGTCCCGAACAACCTGCACAAAGAAATCTCCATCGCCTGTGCGAAAGCCGGCAAGATGGTGTTGTGCGAAAAGCCCTTGTCGATGAACGTCGCCGAGGGGGAAGAGATGTGCGAGGCAGTCGAGAAAGCGGGGGTGCCGAACATGGTTTGGTACAA
>JAPLOC010000056.1 GCA_026692825.1 Planctomycetota bacterium
TCCAGGTCGGTTGAGACAATCTGCAGGCGGACGTCCTCTAGCAGCTTGATCGCCGCCGGCGTGCCGTTCAGAAAAAGCCCGGGCCGAATCAGCACTTCCGCCTGCTTCCGCGTCAGAAGTGCCTCGCGGTCGACATGAATCCCCGCCGACAATTGGTACGACTCGGCTTCATGCACAAAGTAATCGAGACATGAGAAGTCCCCTTGCGACAACACGATCGGGAACCGGCCCGAAGTGGTGCTGAACGGGACGTTGATCACGCCCTTGTCGTTCGACTTGTAATCCCGCCCCGCGAGCCACAACGAAGCGTCGGTGACCGGCTTGCGCAGTTCATTGTAGACCGTGAAAATTTGCCCGGCCGGCCCCGTCCGCACCAGATGCTGCAACCTCCCTTTGCGAATCAGCGCCCGGCTGCTTTTTCCGTTCCCGATAAAATCGATGACGTACACCCCTGCCCGATTCAACTGGGGAAATTCGAACCGCCGCGAAATCCTGCGGGCGGGTGCGTCTTTGTATGTGAAGGTCTGTTCGGAGTTGGCAACCAGACCGTCGAGATTGATGTCGGTGTCGATCTCGCGTTTCTGATCGCGGTAATAACTTCCCGTGTTGATCGCGAATACCTTCACGATCAGCGTCGAAACATTCTTCACCGCCACATCCAGCACGACCGGCTGTTCGACCGTGTACCGAACCGGATTCGTCGGGGCGAAATCGAGATCCACCCGATCCTTCAACTGCTGATACAGCTCGGGGGGCAGCAGGCTCGCCCATTGTTCCACATTCCCCAGCCCGTTCGTGATTTTGACCTCGGCGAGGAGGTGCCGCAGGTAGACGTCGTTCACATACGGTTCAAACTCACGGGTGTCAGCGGCATCTTTCAGAAACTCCAGCAGGTAGCCGCGCACCAGCGGCTCGTCGTTCCCGACCGCCGCGAACAGCGTCGCTCCGTCGTAATTGGAATTGAGATCGCACGGGAAACGCTTCATGGACTCCGATTCGAGGTACGGTTGCGCCCCGTATCCGACCGGTCTCGGCAGTTTCAGGTATTCGAGAAACCGCCCCTTGTTGGGCTTGCCCTGCTGTCGATCGAGAACAAGCTGTTGATACAGCACATGCGCTTTGAGCGAGTTGTGAACGGGGGCCAAGCGGGCGGCGAACGCACTGACCCGGTCGAGATACGCCTGCAATTTCGCTGGCTCGTTCCGCCAGTCGTCATCTGCACCGGGTTGAATCTTCGCCAGATACGCCCGGACGAACGCCTGATTGTTGAGTAATTCGGGTTTCGCCTTGGCCAGCTCTTCAAGCTGTGGCACCAGCAACTGATGGTGGATGCGGAAGGATCCGAAACCGCCCGAATTGGGGTGGTTGAGATCGTCGACCACCGTCTTGACGAGTTTCGGATAATCGGGTCGCAGCAATCGGGAGAGCAGGCTGCGACGATGATTGGGATTCAGTTCGAAGCCGGCGAGCCAATCGAGAGCCGAGTCTTCGAAACCGTCGAGATTGTCCTGCGTTACGGCGTTCGCGCGATTGATGAACGCTTCGCGCGACACAATCGCCGGGTCGAGTTTGACCGGGAGGTTCGGTTCCGCCGAGAGATCCTCTTTTTGGTGCGGGAACCCCAGTCCCAGCCGTCGCTGGATGTGGTCGAGCGTCTCTTTGGGGTTCTTTTCGTAGGTCACCAGGGCGAGACGGGTCCGAATCTGCCAGACCCGGGCGGTTTCGCCATGCCTCTGGGTCCAGGGGGCGTGCAATTCGCGACCCTTGTCGTACTGCTCGGTGCTGAGGTAATGCAGCGAATGGAAGTAATAGTAGTCCTCGGTCCCGGGGATCAATTGGCCCAAGGCCGCCGCCCGATCTTTGGCGAGGACATAATCCTCCACGAAGCCGATTTCTCCAGCCGGGAAGGCGGCTTGGGCCGATCCAATCAGAATTCCAAGCGCTGCGAGCATTCGACGCATCTGTTGTTCCTCGACGTCAATTGGCGGCATGAAAAGGCTCTCCCGGCGCGGTTGAGCGGCTTCAGCCTGCCGACAAATGGCAATCGCCCCAAAGGGGGTCGACCGTTGTTTGCGGGTTTTGGGATCAGAAGCACACCATCGGCGCCAGACAATATACCTGACGGCGGGTGGTTTGACGCTATTGGTCGAGGGAGAGTTCCCGGGGAAATCGCCCGATCTGGAAATCAAGCCGCCGGTGCCGGTTCGGGAACGAGTTTCCCCGCGAGCAGCCCCTCCGCCGTCTGTTCGTCCGGCTCGACCGCCGACCGGGTCACATCGACAAACAGCCATAGCAACGCGCCAATCGCCAGAACGCCGACAAAGTAGATGAAGATGGGATCCCAGGCGTCGCGTCCCAGTAGTCCGCGTGCTTTGTTCTGGTCCACGAAGCGTCCTGTGAAAACGGTAGAATAGAACGCCCCAGGAACCCCCATGGAATTCATCAGGCCGAACATCGCTCCGAGGTGCTTGCCGCTGATATCAGCGACAACCGCCCACCAAGTCGCCTGTTGCGCCTGGGCGAGGCAATAGGCCAACATCACGCACAGACTCGCCCCCAGGGGGGTGTCACACGCGACGCTGAAGCTGAGGGCGATGGCGGCCGACCCCAGCAATCCACACCCCACCAGATTCCGTTTCCAGCGCGACGTGAACCCGCTGCGATCGATCCACCCCGCCAGCATGCTCCCCAGGAACGCGCCGCACGCGCCTCCCGCGTTTACCATTCCGGCGTACCACCCCGAATCCTCTTCGCCCATCCCGCGTCCATTTTGCAGGTAAGTTGGGAAAAAGAAGGTGTAAAAATACGCCGTGAAAGCGGCACACGAAATGATGCTTCCCAACAGCCAGACGTTGGCCCCCGACAGGACGAAACTCCAGGGAATCGGTGGATGGCCCCCCTCGGAGGACTTGGCTGGCCTCCCTGAGGTGATCCAATCCAGTTCGGCGTGATTCACACCCGAATGCTCCGCGGGATCGTCGCGAAACCACGCGAAGAACGCCCCGGCCCAGAGGACTCCGACGCCACCAAACGCCACAAATGTCCACCGCCAGCCAAAGTGCTTGATGATCCAGGCCGCCAAAGGCGGAGAGGCGGTGGCGCCCGCCAGCATACAGGTCAGGACCGTCCCCTGGGCCAGCCCGCGTTCGGCCAACGGAAACCACCGGGACACGACCCGGGCCGTGTTGGGCAAGGCTCCCGCCTCTCCTGCTCCAAACAGGAATCGCACCACCAACAGCACCGCGAGACTGTTGAACGCCACGACCCAGCCCCGCGAGGGCCAGAATCCCTCCAACCCGAGCCACGATTCAATCGGCCAGGAAAATGCGGGGACGCAACCGGTCAGCACCGTGAACGCCGACCACCAAATGACAATGCGGGTCAACACCCGCCGCGAGCCATACCGGTCCCCCCATGCGCCGGTCACAATCTCGAACAATCCATAAGCCACGGTGAACGCGCCGAAAACCCAGCCCATCGCCGTGTCACTAATGTTCAATACAAGATGAATGTCAACGCCCCCAGAAACACCAGCAGTTTGTATCTGGCAATCGTGGGACGGTTCCGAAAACCCAGCGACGTCGGGCTCATGCGGGCGACAACCTCTTTCGGCGGACCACGGGCGGCGGAGCGTCTGGGGCGCGAGCGCGACACCACAGACCGTGCCGGCAGTCTACCCGGGGACAAGGTGCCACGCCACAATCGGAGTTTTCAGACAAACCGGGTGCCCGCCCGGGGCGCACACCCTTGCCGGCTCGCCCGGCGGGTGAATCAGATCCGCGCCCAGTTATGTGTTGATGGCATTGGCGTTCGATCGCATATCTGCCGCGAGCGATTTGACGCTGTGCCCGACGATTTCGCATCGGCGATGACCGAGCCCGTTGCTTGCTCGTGGTTTGACGGACAATCGGAACCACGAAAGGC
>JAPLOC010000057.1 GCA_026692825.1 Planctomycetota bacterium
GCCAACGAGTTTCGTCGTCGACGTAAGTCCAATCGGGGCGACAGGATTTGAACCTGCGGCCTTCTGGTCCCAAACCAGACGCTCTAGCCAAGCTGAGCTACGCCCCGAGGCGCTGTGGCACTTTACCCCGACGATAGCCGGGGGTCAATGGGAAGACACTCGTCCTCCGAATTCGGTTCGCTCCGGGGCGCACGACACGCTTTGCGTGTCGTTTCGTCGCGTGGTAGACCCCCGCGTGAGAAGTCGGTTGGAACCGATTGCGTAACTCCTTGGAGGATCAGGACATGGCGAAGGAACGCGGGGAATCGGCGGAAAGGAGGACAACCCGCGGAGCCTGAGGACGCTCACGAAAGTCGTGGATTGGAGCGAAAGCGAACGACTCTGCCATCGCGGGGGGCAGGAACGGGCTCTTGAGCGGCAGGAATTGGTTCAGACACTTGGACGGCTTCCACTGATGGAGAAAAAGGCGGCCCCTCCCGGCCTGCAAGTCACTCCCGAAGTGGTGGTCGTTGAACCCGATGGGGGGCGTTTGCAGAAACGCCTGTGGGACTTAGCGGAGACAGCGAACATCGAGGCGTGTCGTGTTAGCCACCGATCTCCTTAACCTGCCGGGGTAGCCGGCAAGGAGTCGCACGATGAATGTCCGATTTCACCCCACTCGCGACAGAGTCAATTCCGCAGCGTTTCCAGATTCGCTTTTTCCCGATGTTTTACCGCTCGGTCGTGGTCACCGAGCTGGTCGTAGTAGTCCGCCAGTCCGGCGTGGGCCTTGGAGTTGTCGGGGTCGAGTTCCAGTACGTTTCGCAGCCAGTTCGCCCCCGCCTCAGGTGATTCGTATTTGAGGAGGGTCAAGCCGATTTCCAGTCGGGCGGCCGCGTTGTCGGGATCGTTGCGGGCGTCGATCATCAGGTTGCGGACCCGGGCGAGGGCCGTTTGAGCCGCTGCGACGAATTGCAGATGCTCCACCGCTTCGTCCCCGCGCCCCGCCTGCTGGAGCGCGGTCCCGAATTGAAACCGGGCGTCGAATTCGTAGGGACGATCTTTCACGACCGGTTCCAGCCACTCGATGGCCAATTCGGGATGCCCCGCTTTCAATTCGACGCGCCCGATCAGGAGCCGCGCCTGGCGATCGGTTGGATCGATCTCCAGCGCCTTCGCCAATGTGGTCCGGGCCTCGTCGAGCTGAGCCTGCTCCAGGAGACAGCTTCCCAACAGGGTGAGTGATTCCACGTTGCGAGGTTGCCGTCGGAGGAGGTCGCGAAGTTGGGTTTCTGCCTCGTCAAACTGCTGGGTTGCGAGCAGCGATTTCGCCAAGGTCCGCCGAATGTCGTCGCGCCGCGGTGCCAACTCCACCCCTTTGCTCAATTCGACAATCGCTTCTTGATGATTGCCGGCGTGGGCTTCGTACAAACCGCGACTAAAATACGGCTGAGGGTCTTTGGGATAGTCTTTCTGCCAGACTTCCATCAAGTCAAACGCCTCGGCGAATTTGTACGTCGCGAAAAATCCACTGACGTACGCTTCGCAGATTTCCTGACCGTCGTCTGCCGACGATTCGATCAGGGGCCGCCTCGAGCGACTTGCGCAGCGGGTCCGGTTTTCCCTGATGGCGGAAGACGCGGGCCAGTAGGAAATGCGGTTCGGCTTCAACGGGTGACTGGTCGAGCGCCTTCTCCAGGTGAACCAGGGCGGTGTCATAGTCTCGTTCGGCAATCGCTGTTCTCGCCGCCGACAGTGTCAGCCACAGGTGAATCCGTGGCCAGGCGAACAGCACCGCGATCGCGGCGAGTCCAAGCAGACCCAGGGTGAGCCAAAGACGACGGCGCGGAGGATGGGTGGCGTTCATGGAAAGTGCATTCAACCATCTGGCGAAGAAATAGGAAAGTGCGCCTCCCGGACGGCGGCCTCCGTAACGCCGGTTTGTCAATCGCACCACGGACCGATTGCGATATACTACGGCTGGAATCGCTCCACCGGGGGAATTCTCCCGATTGAATGACGCGCAGAATCCCGAAGACCCAGCGGAATGTCAGAACCCGTCCCGTCGAAATCGTCTCCGTTCCGCTGGTGGCTTGTCGGCGGATTGACGCTGGTTGCCTTGATTGCGACCGCCTGGTGGTTCACATCGCGGCAGCAGCCTGCGGAACGCCCCGAAGAACGGCTCACCGAGATACTCCGGCAAATCGAGGCGGGGAGCGCCGATCGAGCGGCGCTGGAAGAAGCGGTTCGGATCAGCGGGTCGGCACCCCGGTTCGCTGCGTTCAAACCGCTGTTCACGGCGGCGCTGCATTTGGCGAACCGCGAATACCACGCGGCGATTCAGGAATTGAATCAGCGGGAACCGGGAGATTCGACCCGCAAGGCGTCGATGCTGGTGATCGGGCAGGCGCTGTTTGGAGAGGGGCGACCCAACGAGGCGGCGCGGCTGTTTTATGAGGTGATCGTGCTAGACCCGGGGAACCTGCTGGCGCGATTCAACATGGTTCGCTACTGGCACGAACGGGGTTCGGTCTCGGGCGCGATGAGTGAACTGGAACGGATTACTCAGGTCGCGCCAGACGATTATCGGGCGTGGCGCGGCCTGGGGGGTTACGCGTTCGACTTTTCCCGTTACGCCGACACAATCAAATATCTCGACCAGGCACTGCGGTGTGAGCCCCCACCGGAACTGCGACAAGAGATTTTACTGGAGTTGGGGCAATCGTATTTCCAGCAGCACGATTATGACCGGGCGGTGGAAACCTTGGCCGAAGCTCGGCCCAACGCGTTGGGAGAAGCGGTGCGTGCGGAGTCTTATGAGGCTTTAGGGCAGGCGGACGAGGCCGATGAGTGCCTCGCGCGGGCGGTGGAATTGGATGGCCGGCATCGAATGGTCCGGCTGGCGACCGCGCGGCTCGCGCTGCAACGGGGAAGACCCGCCGACGCGGTCGAACCACTTGTGGCGCAACTGAAAGAAACGCCGAATGACCGCGATTGCCAGTTTCAATTGACGCTGGCGTATTCGGCGTTGGGGCAGGCGGAGATGGCGGAGGCGGAACGGGCGAAATTCGCCGCCCTTGATTTGCTGACCGACCGTTTCACCGAATTAAACACCCAGGCGACCGCCCGGCCAAAAGATCTGGCGTTGCGGGAAGAGTTGGCGGAAATCTGCGACAAACTGGGGCAGCCACGCCAGGCGCAGGCCTGGCGACGGGCGGTGGCGATTCTCAAACAGGAACAGGAAATGGCGGAAGGCTCCGGGGAGCCACACTGAGTTCACCCGTTTTGTTTTCATGGTATACTCCAGGGACCGAAACAATTCGCTGCGCCTCGCGGACGTTGAAGGGTTCGCGGTGCGTCACTTCCCACACGATGCCAGGCCATGTTGAATACCGTGCTTGCGCCGCAGATTCCCAGCGACTTGTTTCGGCGATTGGTGGAATCGACGAACGATGTCGGGTTGTTTCTGGTGGGGAATGATCTCACCATTCTCAGTTGGAATCCTGGTGCGGAGCGGATTACGGGATACGTCCCGGACC
>JAPLOC010000058.1 GCA_026692825.1 Planctomycetota bacterium
AACCTCCCGCGACGAATGCCGGCTGAATCCGCTCAGACGGATGTAGCCAATCTTCTTCTCGGCATCGAGCATGAAATTCCACGACCCGTCGGGATTATGGGTGTCCCCAAACACGGTCGGAACTTCGATGATCGCCCGCTGCATCGTGACCTTGACCACCTCGTTCGAACCGGCGTGCTGCAGCGTCACAGACACCTCGGCTCCTGGAGGACCACGCATTTCCTTGACAGCGTCGGGCATCTCCATCGTTTCGATCGACTTGCCGTTGATCTCCAGAATCACGTCGCCCGGGCGAATTCCCGCTTTGAACGCCGGCGTGCCGGGCAGCGGGGCCGTGACCACCAGCTTGCGCGGCGTGCCGGTCGGGGGGACGAAGCCCACGGTGATGCCGATCCCGCCAAACTCTTTTTCGACTTCGTCGCGGAACCCGGTCAGGTCGTCCGGGCTGATGTAATTTGAAAACGGGTCGAGTTCCCGCATCATCCCCTTGATCGCCGCTTCGACCAGCTTGCGGCGGTCGACCTCCTTGACGTAGTTCTTGTCCACCTGCTCGAACGCGTCGGCGAGGATCCGCATCAGTTCGAAATATTGCTCATCCGTGGCGCTCGCGGCGGCTCCCTCCTCAGGCTTTTCCGGGGGGGCCTCCTGAGCCCAAGTCGGCAGCGCCGTCGTCAGGATGATTCCGCAGCACAACATCCACACCAGCTTGCGCCAGGACATGAACTCGCTCCTCTTCGGAGTGCTTGAAGTCGTTTCCAATCAATTCCACCGTCTATGGTGGGGGCCGTTCACTGTCGCGATTCTAGTTATCGCCAGCGGGCTTGGGTAGGTGTCATTCGATGGCGGGCCGCCAAAAGTCCGATTACAATCAATGTCTCCCCCGCGTCCAATAGCTGCTTTCCCCCCGTGATTCCCGCCCCGCGAGTCGCTCTCATGCCTCAAAATCCTCCCACCGCTGCGTCGACGACCACCCGTCGTGAGTTTCTCAAGACGTCCGCGGTCGCGGCCGCGTCGACGATTCTGGCCCCGGCGTTTGTGGGAGCGACCGACAAAGCGGGGACCAAGCCGGTCGTGATTGGGGCGGGGGAACACAAGTACGAATGTCACCATGGTTGGGGGACTCTGCCCGAGGGAATCGTCTGGGGCGAAACTCACGGCGTCGCAATTGACGAAGCGGGCTTTGTCTACATCAAACATCGAAACCATTCGGCGGTCCCAATGGATGCGGTCGTGGTGTTCGACCCGGCGGGGAAGGCGGTTCGATCGTTCGGCAAGGAATACCACCGCGGCGGACACGGGATCGACATTCGCAAAGAGAGGAACGAGGAGTTTCTCTACCTGTGCGACGTTTACAACCGCCAGATCATCAAGGCGACGCTGGGGGGCGAACAGATCTGGAAGATGTGTTACCCCTTCGAAGCCCGCAAGTATCAGAAAGTCGGGCAATTCAACCCCACAAATGTCGCCTTCGCGCCGGATGGCGTCTTCTACGTCGCCGACGGTTACGGTTCGCACTACATTCACCAATTCGACCGCGACGCGAAATGGGTTCGGACCTGGGGGGGGCTGGGGAAAGAGCCGGGCCAGATGCAGACGCCGCACGGAATCTGGTACGACAACCGACCGGGGCGCGAGGCGAACCTGGTGGTGGCAGACCGGGCGAACAACCGGCTGCAATACTTCTCACTGGATGGACAACACAAGGGGTTCGTGATCGACACCAAGCCGGAGCATACGTTCCCCGCGCACTTCGACATTCGGGGAACGGAACTGATGGTTCCCGACCTGTTCGCCCGGGTCACGATTTATGACATCAACAACAAACCCATCGTTCACCTCGGCTACGACCCCGAATGGACCGAACGGGTCAAAGCGAACATGTTCGCGCTCCGGGGCGACCCCAAGAGCTGGGAGGATGGCAAATTCATCCACCCGCACGACGCCTGCTTCGATCGCGACGGCAATATTTTCGTGGTGGAATGGGTACCGACCGGCAGGGTG
>JAPLOC010000059.1:0-2503 GCA_026692825.1 Planctomycetota bacterium
GTGGGGGATCGACGAGTTCGGACCCTGGGTCGAGTTCGAGGTGCCGCGGGAGGGCCAGTCGGCAGTGGTGCAGCGGATGCGTTGGATTCCGCCGGGCGAATTCTTGATGGGGTCCCCGGAAGGAGAGCCGGGGCGTTGGGAAAACGAGGGGCCGCAGCATCTGGTCACTCTCACTTGCGGATTTTGGATGTGGGATACGCCGTGTACGCAGGCCCTGTGGACGGCGGTCATGAGCGGCAACCCCAGCCGGTTTCCGACACCTGATCGGCCTGTGGAACAGGTGAGCTGGGAGGATTGCGGACAGTTCTTCGTCAGATTGCATGCGGTCGTCGCGGGTCTGGCAGCGGGGCTGCCGACTGAGGCCGAGTGGGAATACGCCTGCCGCGCGGGAGCCACGAGTGCGACGTATGCCGGCGCGATGGAAATCCTAGGACTGAACAACGCCCCCGTACTCGATTCCATCGCCTGGTACGGCGGAAACAGTGGAATGGACTACGAATTGAAGAATGGTTTGGATGCGATCAAATGGCCGGAAAAGCAATACGAGTTTCGATTAGCGGGAACGCATCCGGTCGGCCGCAAGTCGTCGAATTCTTACGGACTCTTCGACATGTTGGGAAACGTGTGGGAATGGTGCGCCGACGCGTGGGATGAGTACTCGGAGGGGCCTTCGGCCGATCCCCTCCCCAGCAGCGACGAAGCGACACCGCTGCGGGTGGCGCGCGGCGGCTCGTGGGGCGACTACGCCCGCGGCGTGCGGGCCGCGTGTCGCGACAGTTCCGTGCTGTCGAGGTGCCTCGACTACCTGGGCTTTCGCGGCAGAGTTCACGGGTGTGAACCAAGTCAGCCAGCACAGCAAGCGGAGCAGAGGACGGAGCGAGCGGTGAGTCGTCGGAGCGGGCAGGCGGAGCCCCGTGCTGACGACTCACCAGCGAGCGCAGGCCGCCGCGCAGTGTGGGTCAACCTACACGCCGGGGGCGTGCCGTCGATTCCCACCCCGGCCGGCCAAACGGTACGCATTGTCAGCGATGTGCAGCAATTGACGTTGCGCGCCGCACCAAAGCCCTTTTGGGCGGCGGCGATCGGCCGCGACCGCTTCGGGCTGTGGTGCGAATTCGACCTGCCGCGCCCCGTGGGGATGCCGCCGGCGCCCGGTCGGCCGCGAGCACGACAGGGAGTTGTCACCCAGCGCTTGCGGTGGATTCCGCCGGGACAGTTTTTGATGGGATCGCCGCGCGATGAACCGGGGCGGCACGCAAACGAACCGGAGCCGACGGTGACGACGATCCACAAGGGATTTTGGTTGTTCGACACACCGTGTACTCAGGAGTTGTGGGAGACGGTCACGGGAGAGAATCCAAGTTTTTTTAAGAGTCCGACTCGGCCAGTTGAGCAGGTGAGGTGGTACGACTGCGTCGAGTTTGGACGTCGTCTGCGTGAGCGGATCCCTGAGATTGTCGGCGAACTGCCCAGCGTAGCGGAGTGGGAATACGCCTGCCGCGCGGGGACGCAGACCGCAACCTACGCGGGGCCGCTCGAAATCCTGGGTGTCGCGAACGCCCCCGCGCTGGATCCGATTGCGTGGTACGCGGGGAATGCTGGTGTCGAGTTTGAACTGCAGAATGGCGTAAAAAATAACCGAGCTTCCGTTAAACAATATAACTACAACGTGGCGGGGACGCACCCGGTGGCGCTCAAGTTGCCGAATGCGTGGGGTTTGTACGACACGTTGGGAAACGTTTGGGAGTGGTGTTCGGACGCTTGGAGCGAACCTGCGGAAAGGCGGGCAGCGGCACTCCATGATGAAACGCAATCAGCCCCGCTGCGGGTGGTGCGAGGCGGCTCGTGGGACGGAGACGCCCGCTACGTGCAGGCCGCGAGTAGTACCTTCTTCAAGCCGTCGAGGAGACTCTACTACCTGGGCTTTCGCTGCCGAGTTCAGGAGTGTGAGCCCAGCCAGCCAGGAAGCGAGCGTGCCGACCGGAGCGAGCAAGCCGCGGCCCCCTCCGTTGCGGAGCAGGAGGGGGCCGCCGGCGCCGCGAGCGCAGACCGGCACGCTGGCCATTCGACCAATGGCTGAAGCCGCCGTTCAGGAAGCCGGCTGAAGGCCGGCTGCATTCGCTGCGGGGGCGCGCTCCCACCAGTTGAAACTGGTGGCAAAAGGGGAGTCCGCTGAAGCGGACTGAACACTTCCGCCCGCGGCGGATTCGAGGCGATCAACCCCAGCGGACCGGCGCAAGACGTCTGTCCGCGGCGGGCCGGCTCGGTGTCGTTTTTTGCGCTCGGCATCGTCGTGGTTGACCGAGCGGCTGTGGCCGGAACCGGACGAACATCGACGGCGGTGCGGCGCAGAGTAGCCGTCCACAAACATTTCTGTGATTTACGATCCTCGCGCGCAGCAGTGATTCCAACAGCTTGACGTCGACGTTCCATTTTCCGTCAGGTTGAGTCTCGTCTCAAGTAGGATCAACGATTCACAGCTTCGCCTCCACTGCGGCGCAGC
>JAPLOC010000059.1:2564-2914 GCA_026692825.1 Planctomycetota bacterium
CTGCGGCGCAGCCGCCGGCCGCATCCCGATCGGGATGCAATCCAGTAGCCGGGGGTCGTAGCGGAGCGGAGACCCCCGGATAGGGTTGTTGAATTGTGCGCATCCCGGAGGGATGCCAGAAGCGTGGTCGCCGTGTGAGACTCTCGCATGGGTATCACTGTTTCGCGGCACACGAAAGAATCGCTCTCGCGACTGCCTGACAGTTGGAAATTAGGAATTGTGACCGAAATAGCCGAACGCGATTCTGGCATCCCGGTCGGGATGCTGTTCCAGTCAAGCCGCTTTCCGGGGGTCTACGCTGCGCTTCGACCCCCGGCTACTTTATGGCATCCCATTCGGGATGCGACGGC
>JAPLOC010000060.1 GCA_026692825.1 Planctomycetota bacterium
GGCTTGGGCGTCTCTCTCCAATTCGAGCCGATTGAGCTGAAAGGAGGTGCAGGCTTTTCGCAGCTTTTCCCAGGTCGGCCGCTGGTGGTCGTAGAAGTGTTCGAGATCGTGGTATTCGTCGGACAGATCGAGCAGGTCTTTCTTGAGGGTATTGAACCGCTCGATGAATTTCGTGCTCTCTTTGTCCCCCAGCAATGGATTGATGAGCGCCAGCCCTTGCGTGATTTCGTCTCGACCGGGGTAATTCCCGGTGTCAGCCAGCGATTTGTACCCTTGCAGGTAAAACTGCCAGCTTCGCAGCTTGGTTTGCAAGAAAATCATCAAGCCATCTTCGCCATCCGGCCCCATCTCGGCGAACAGATCCTTCCCCAGGTTGCGGGCGTTCTGGACCGCTTTGGGGTCGGATGTCTCCCGCTTCCGGACGATGATCTTGCGGCGTTTCGCCGGCGTGGTGATCGCCTCGTACGCCTTGTCGGTGGTCAACAAGGTCGAGTCCATCATCAGACTGATTTCGCTCAAGACCATCAGTCGGGCGAGCAGCAGCAGCACTTCGTCATCGGGCCAGCCGAAGGGACGGAGCGAGTACCGTTTTTCCAGCAGGTCGTGCAAAACAACCGGCTGGCTTCTCGTCGAACAGAGTTGCAAGTAGCTGCGGAGATCTTCGAGCGCTTCGGGGTTGTTTTCGCCCCGCTGGAAGAGCAGGTTCTCTTGGGCGACGTCGTTGCTGCGCAGGACCGCCTGAACTTCCTTCAGCGGGTCGTCGGAAATCCGCTTGAGGTAGCTCATCTTGTTGAAGGTGTTTTGGATGAGGTATTCCATCGCCTCTTCCAGAGCCGCCTGCGGCAGCGACGCCTTGATTTTGAGAGGTTGACCAGCGACGAAGTACTCACCGGCGGCCAGCATTTCACCGAGCAGCGAGGTCAGGCGTTCTCGACGCAGGCGGTTGTCTTCGGCACAGTCCCGCAGAATGCGTTTTGTGGACTCGGGGAGCCTGCCGTCGTTCTTGCGGGAGAGATACTTTTCGGTCTGAAGGTAGGTTCGCAGCTCCCGTCCCAGGCTCTCGTCGTTGCCCAGGCGGATCAGCACATATCCCCCCTCGGCGGCGCTTTCCAGAAGGGCTTTTCCCTTGTCGTAGACTTCGTAATCGTCGGCCAGCGGGGTAATGACCGAAACGAGCAGCGCCCCGTCCTTTTGATTACCGATGGGGAACTGATCGCAGCGGCGGTTGAATTCGAAATCCATTCTGTTGACGCTGAAGCGATGCTTTCGCTGACCCTTCAGCACGTCGTCGAAGATCAACTCTCCCTGAAGCTTTGCCTCTTCGCCGCTGGAGAGATCGACCTGCTTGATGTCCTTGTTGACGTCCCGCTCTTCGTTCGTCAGGAAGGCGTACAGATCGCCACTGCGGCTGATGAGCGTCTCTTTTTCCAATCGTCGCAGAGAGTCATCAATGCGGCGACGCAGCGCGAGCCGATCGCCATCGATCTGATCGAGACACAGTGTCACCAGGTTGTCGACGTTTCCCTTCACTTCATCGACGTAGCGGATGAGGAACAAAACCTGAAGCAGTTGATGATCGAACGGTTCCAGGCTGGGATTGGATTCGGCCTGATCGATGGTCTTCTTGACTGTGGTGTCGAGAAAACTCTCAATCGAGGGATAGAAGTCATACAACGGGACCAGTACGCCGACGTCGTGAGCGGAAGCGGTCTTCCCCGCCGACTGAAAGGCATCGAGCATCGACCGTTCACCCCGGGCGAGGTGCGAGCCGGTCGCCCCCGCTTTGCGAACCGCCTCGAAGATTTTTTGAATCAGTTGGAACTGATAGGGAGCGAATGGGTAGTTCCTGACGAAATCGTCGCCGTCTTTGAACTGCCGAAAGGTCATCCCGCAGTTTTTGAACGTGAGCTCGCTCTTGAGAATGTCGCCCCTCCGGGCGAAGACTTCTTCGAGTTCGGCTCGCACCTCGGGCCGCTTCGCCAGCAGGCGGGACTGGATGACTTCGTCCACATTGGCGCTGGAAAGAGAGAGCGGGGGGAAAAAGCGTCCCTGAATCTTGGAAAAATCCTGCTTTTCCGTTTTGCCGATATCGCCTAGAACGGTGTCCATGTCTTCCTGAGACGTCACCACGACCCAGGCCCGGCGACGGCAGATCGTCCCCA
>JAPLOC010000061.1 GCA_026692825.1 Planctomycetota bacterium
CCGCTCGAACGGCTCTTCGCCGCCCACTCCCAGCCCATATGGCGTCGGGGGATCGTCGCCGATCTGGGGTACTATTTTCTCAGCAGCCTGCTTCCTGCGCTGCTGCTCAGTTTTCCGATCAGTCTGCTATCAACACTGGTGCGCGGCCTGATGCCAGCCGATTTTCTTCTGGAGACCGCATCGCTGACCCTGTGGGCACGCGCTCTCGTGGGACTGGTCGCCAGCGAGATCGGTTACTACTGGGGGCACCGCTGGCGCCACGAAATTCCGTGGTTGTGGAAGTTCCATGCGATCCACCACAGCGCGCCGCAACTTGACTTTCTGGTCAACACACGGGCTCATCCCGTCGACCTGGTCTTCGGTCGATTTTGCAGTCTCGCGCCGCTTCACATGCTCGGTCTGGGAGGGCCGGTCGACGCCAACGGCAGTCTGGTCCCAGTGATCGTCACGTTGATCGGAACTTTTTGGGGATTCTTCATCCACGCCAATCTGCGGTGGCGCTTTGGCCCGTTGGAGTGGCTGATTTCGACTCCCGCATTTCATCACTGGCACCACACGCTGAATGGGCCGTTTGATCGAAATTTTTCCTCCACTCTCCCCTGGCTCGATCGGCTCTTTGGAACCCACCATTTGCCGAAAGACTCGCTCCCCGACGCTTATGGCATTCAGGCGTCTATGTCCGATTCCCTGATTGATCAGCTCTCGTATCCGTTTGAGACACATGCCTCCGTGGATACCGGATCTGGGGTCAGCAACGCCGACGATAAAAGCGGTGATACAAATCACAACCTGCCCCAAGATCCAGTCTGACTTCAAGCTCTCTGGCGATACTCCGGGGCGCGGCTTCAAGACAGAAGGCGATTCCGCAGGGGGCGGGGGTAGCGGGCCGTTTCTCCTTTGCCGACGAAGCCCATCGTCGTCTTGAGTTCGAAGCTCGTTCCGATTTCCATGAGTTCGGCGCGATTCGTGGGAGGCTAGGTGAGGCCAGGGCCACCCATCCGGTAACCGTTTTTGCGAGTTGTTTCTCATACGCCGAGTCAAATCAACGCAGGGTCAGAGGACAGCGCCTGACGTCATGAAATCCGTATCGCTCGTCCTGCCGTTTGCTCAGGCGAATCAACCCGTTATCTGTACAACAAAGGGGGCAGATCTTGTTTCTGCGGCGGCCTCGTGATCTGGTCGTTGATTCGAGGTTCGGGCGAACGGTGCAGATTCGGACCCAACCTTCATCACCAAAAGGGAGTCCGCGCTGAATGCAGTGACGCAAGGCTTTGTGTTCGGTTTCCGACTCGTCTTTGTTCACGCCGGAACACCATTGTCGCAGAAGGAGCGGATCGATCGGAGCAGCCAGCCAACGGCGTGGTTCCGCGGATTGCCGCCGAGCGTGGCCCGAACTCCAGGCCCAATCTTCCGCGAACTCCACGAAGTTCGCACGCACGGGATTCCGTTCGACGTACCGAATCGCGATCCACAAGTGTTCGTCGCTTTGAATCGGGAAAGTGCCAATGGTTCGGCATCAGGATCATCGCGTAGATGGGCGATAGGACGATCTCCCACGTCTCGTCGATCACGCGCAGAAACCTGACCCCTCTTGGAATGGAATTCACGAAAAAGCGGCGTCGCCAGTGCGACGGCGATCTTTCTCAAAGTGAGAGAGATCGCCGGGCAAAGGTCAATCGATTCTCGATTCAGACCGCTTACCGAATAGCCTTCTTACGCCACGCGGCACCGACCATTCCCGCCGCTCCCAGGCAAGCCAACATCCAAGAACCGGGTTCCGGTACCGATGTGATCGTGTCGGTGACATCCAGTGAGAAACCAAACGACGAGACGCCGCCGCCGAAATTCAAGACGTGAGTCTCTCCAAAGGGAATCGGCGCCAGCATCAACCAGTAGCCGTCCGCGACGGCGATTCCGGAAGGGCCTGTGGCAATCCCAAATGAGTTTCCCAGCGCGGCTGAGAAACTGAAGTCGGGAGAGACTTCGCGGTGCAGGAACAAGTCGGGCACCGGTACGCCGTCGATGCTGGCGTGCAGCTCATCAATCAGGTCCGCGAACCCGATCACTTGCGTTCGAACGTCGGCCCCCGAAGTCCCGAAGCCCAGTTCCAGTTGAGACAACTCCACGTTCAACAGCGGCACCAGCAGGTATTTGTCGAAGGGCACGGTAAAGCTGCGCACCGTTGCGCCGCCCGTATTGCCGGCGACGAAGAACACCGGACCCGACTGGTTCACATTGGCCTGGGCTCCCGTCGCGTCGGTCAACGGGTCATGGGGGACGGAGTTGGCGACGGCCCAGCTCCACCATTCGCCGGTCCACTCGCCGATGGTCTTCCCGGCGACCGTCGATCCTGGGGCCTCAACAACGACGCCAGCGCCGCCTGGGCCGGCAGACACGAGCGGGATCACCAGCGAGAGGGTGACAGTCGCAATCAGTTTTCGCATAACTCAATACTCCGTAGGGCTGAACGGCTTCCAAAACAGGGTGAACGCGAACGATTCGGGGAAGCACTTTGCGTCTCCCTGGAGTACATAGCGTAATCGGCGCCCGTATATAACGCGGGTCAAGTAGAAATCCGGTCTATTGATTCCCCGCACCGTCGCCTGGGTGACAAAAACTAAATAATCGCGGGGCGCAACCGTTCGCAACGAAAGCACCGGATTCTGAAACTTCGGCGTTGTATTTCACCAAATTGAGAGCCACTGATAGTATGGCGTTTCGAATCGGCTGCGGAGGCCGAAATGTTTTAGGATTGCACCTGCTGCTGGTCGGTTATGCCAACCGGAATCACTACAGTGCCGGCTGAACCTTGACTCTGGCGCAACGAAGCGTCAGGGTCTGCTGTTCGGCCTGCCGTCCATTTCCAAAGTACTCGCCCGCCTGATCGCATTCGGATTCTGGCGAGTCCACGTGCAACAGTAGGCGCCGCAGGCGACTCATCTCGGTCTACCAATCCAGCCCGATCTCTTCCAGTTCGCTTCGAATGGCCGCCAAATCCCAGAAACGCACGTCGCTCATGCGGCCGCCACCGCAGGTGACCAGCAGCGTGCCATCCGGGTGGAACGCGATGGCCGTCCCAACCGAAGTACCGGCCTCCCAGCGAGCCAGTTCTTTTCCTTCCGGCAGCGCCCACAAATGCAAGATGGACTTGCTGTCCGAGGCAGCCAACGTTCGTCCGTCAGCAGCGACGGCGAAAGTCGAACCCAGCGGCAAATCCGCGCCGATCGTACGATGACTGCCTGTAGACAATTCCCAGACCGAGAGGCCCTGCCGGCTGCCGCGCGCGACCAAGTGGCGTCCATCGGGCGTGAAGGTCAAGTTGTGATAAAGCTGGTTCCCAGGATCCGTCAGCCGACGCAAACGCTTGCGTGTCGCCACATCCCACAACTCGATGCCGTTCTACAAACCCCAGTGACACCCACCAGCCAAAAATTCAGGAATTCTCCATCCAATCGCCGAAACCTCCACTGACGGCACCGGCTACATCGACATTCAGTGGATTCAGAACGCGGTTTCACGTCCTGGCTGATGGGTGTCCCGC
>JAPLOC010000062.1 GCA_026692825.1 Planctomycetota bacterium
CAGTCGGCCGCCAAAGCGCGCGACCTCCTCAAGCAAGTCCGAACTCACTTGCTGGAAACCGCGCGACCGCTGATGGAGGCAATGATCCTGGAAGTCACCGAAGTCGCGGTCATCAGTCTGCACCACGATATCAGTACCACGACGGGGGAAGAACTCGTCGTGTTCACACTGGCTGAGTCCCCGGAAACCCGCGAACTGAAGAGACGATAGTGACGGCGGCCGTCCAATGTCTGCATAGAAACAAACCGGACGTAGACCAGCAAACACGTTCTGTGCTCCAAACCGCGAGCGACCAACGAGAGTGGCCGAACTCAACCTCGAGCGGCAGCTCGGAACGGGCCGAGGGCCGCGCCTGTGCTAGGCCAGGATTTCTTGGATGACTTGGCCGTGGACGTCGGTGAGGCGAAAATCCCGGCCACTGGAGCGGAACGTGAGTCGTTCGTGGTCCATTCCCAGCAGGTGCAGAATCGTCGCATGGAGATCGTGGATCGGGCTGACCCCCTCCACCGCGTGCATTCCCAATTCGTCGGTGGCGCCGAAAATGGCTCCTCCCTTGGCACCACCTCCCGCCAGCCAGACACTGAAACCTTCGGGATGATGATCTCGACCATCGCGTCCCGCCGAGTGGGGCGTTCGGCCGAATTCACCCGCCCACACCACCAGCGTGTCATCGAGCAGGCCGCGTTGTTTGAGATCTTTCAGCAGCCCGGCGATCGCCTGGTCTGTGTCAAGCGCGTTCTTTTCGTGTCCCTTTTTGAGGTTGCCATGCTGGTCCCAGGTTCCGTTGGAGGCACCCGGGGGACAAGTTACCTCAACGAACCGCACTCCCGACTCAATCAGCCGTCGTGCCCGCAGACACTGGATGCCGTAGAGTTTTTTGGAAGGGACATCCGAATCGATCCCGTACAAAGCCTGAGTGGCTGCCGTCTCTTCCGCGAGGTTGAGTACATCCGGGACCAGTGTCTGCATCCGTGACGCCATTTCGTAATTACGAATCGCCGACTCCACCGCGTCGTCGACTCCCAGGGCGTGCGAGAAGTCGGCATCGGTCGCCCGCAACAGTTCGAGTTTCGCCCGCTGGATTCGCGCGTCTTTGTCGGCTGGCACCAGATTCCGGATGGGAATCCCGTCGGCTTGAAATGTGGTCGCCTGAAAGCTTGCGGGAAGGAACCCATTGCCATACGTTTCGAGACCACCGCACGGAATCACGCCAAAACTCAGCACCACGAAAGCGGGCAGATTCTGGTTTTCGCTCCCCAGTCCGTACGAGACCCAGGAACCCAAGCTCGGTCGGCCGGCGTTGTTGCTTCCCGTGTGCAGCCGCAGCACACCGGTGGAATGCAGCGGGAGGTCGGCGGTCATCGAACGGACAACCGCCAGATCGTCGGCGCAGGTCGCAATGTGCGGGAACAGCTCCGAGATCGGCATCCCAGACTGTCCGTGCCGCTGGAATTTCCAAGGGCTTCCCAGCCATTGTCGAGCGCCAGCCGCCGTCGGGTTCTTTGACTCCGTGAACGGTTTTCCGTCCAATTCCGACAACTTCGGCTTGGGATCAAACGAATCGACGTGCGAAACCCCGCCATCCATGAACAGAAAGATCACACGTTTGGCGGGGGCCTCGAAGTGCGGGAGGGGCAGCCCGCGGGCGGCTTCTCCCCCCTCGATTCGCCGCTCCGACGCGAGGGCCGAAAACGCCAGCCAGCCAAACCCCAGCGCCGAATCGCGCAGGAGCGCCCGCCGAGTGAACAATCCGGGGGCAACTCCAGGGCAGACCTCTGTTCGCGTGACGTTCGCACTAGGCATCCAACGACTCTCTTTGCATGACAAATCAAGACAAGGCAACGCACGGCGAAGCATGGCAACGCGAGGTACGACAACTCGAGCGGCCGGCGTCAGTCGGCTGAACCCGCCGCAACCACCACCTCACCGTCCAGCGACCCTTGGCAACAACTCGCGGCGGTCGCTCAGCTCCAGCCGATTCCGCTTCCAGTAGCTGTAGCCAATGGTCTCGCGGTACTGATCATACCCGATCCCTGGGCCGGCGACGTAGTTGTTGATCCCCACGCGTCCCCGTTGCAGCGGCGCTTCAGCCGAACTGGGGAATTCCAGCAACCAGTCCTGGATGTTGGCATCGTGCGAAAAACTCCCCAGCCGGCGCGTCCCGACAAACGGGGCGGTTCGCTTGAACGAGTCTTTCTCGGCCCCCCCCCAGAACTTGATCCACTCCCGGCTGTCTTTGATATTCGCCGACTTGCCAGCCGTCCCGATCCATTGCTTGACGTCGTACACATTGAGTTCCCCCTTCCAGTTTCGCCCCGCCTTGGAGTCTTTTCCGTCGCGGAGCAGATTCTGGGAAATCCATTCCGATTGGAATACCGTCGTCTCGGCGTCGATGTCGATTTCGGAATGCGAGTCGGCACAGGCGATCGCCTCTTTGGTATGGAAGACCGAATGCCGGCTGCGGAGTTTGAACTTCGCGCCGACCGCGTCGGACTTGGCGGCGACCAGCGAGACGCCGCTGGTGCTGAATAGCAGCGTGTTGTCGACCACCAACTCCTGGTCGCCATGTCCCGACACTTCAATCGCCGTCCGTCCCCCCATCATCTGGCAGTTCCGTGCGACCAGCATGCCGGGAGATCGCCAACTCACTCCCGAAGTTCCCTGCTGACTCGTTTCTGTCAAAGAACAATTGAGCAGCCTCAACTCACCACCGTCGACGGTGACAATCGACCACGGCACTTTTTTTGTGTCCTTGCCGGGATCCATCTGCAATCGCAACCCTTCGATCGTCACCTGACCTCCCCGCACGGCGATCATGTCCCGCCCTTCCGGCTCGGTTTCGGGCTTGTAGCGCAGCCCCTTTTTGTTGCGACCGACTTCAAACTTGAAGACCGGGGCGAAACCGTGGCCGGCTTGAATGGTGATGTCTTTGTCGAGTTCCAGGTGTCCCACCCGCCACGGACCATTCCCCATAATCCGGATGGTCTCACCCGGATGGGCGGCGGCGACCGCGTCGGTGATTTTTCCGAAACGCGCCACGGGCGTCCGACTGGTGATCTCAAACTTGTCTTCGTATTCCCCTTCCAGCAGCCGGGAAATATCGCTTCCCAGGTTCGCCCGACGGAGAAACAGTAGCGCGAAACACGTATCAGACAGGGAGTCCTTGTCGGTATCGACCCAGGCGGTCGGCCAACTGCCATCCTCCTTTTGATCTTTTAAGAGTCCCGCCGACCCGGTGGCGAACCAGTTGACCTCTCCGATTTTCTCCAGAGCCAGCAGTACCCCCACGCGTTCAACGGACCACAGGAAATACCGACCGGCACCGGGGCCAATCCCACCAGAGAACTCACCCGTCCGCTTCAGGCCTTTGGCAAAGATCGAGTCGTCCAGCAGCGTCTTTTTGGCCGGTGCCGCC
>JAPLOC010000063.1 GCA_026692825.1 Planctomycetota bacterium
CCAGGCTGTACCATCCGCTGTAACCTCCCTCCGACAGTAGGCGAAGACACTCAGTCGCCGGAAAGTCCCCTTCGCCGAACAGCACGTACTGCGCGTCGCGGTGGCCACTCATCAACTGACGGGCCTTCTCCGTGGCGGCGATCGCCTCTGTGGAAGCGATCGCCGGTGCGTTCTCGGGTGACGGACGCGGAGTCTGGTTCGTCGCCGAGTCTTTCCAGTGAGTGTGCCACACCCGCGATCGCAATCGACGCCACGTTTCGTCCAGTGGTTCCCCGTGGAATCGCCAGGGATGGTGGGTGTCCCACAACAGTCCCACCATGGGGTGGGGAACCAGTTCAAACAGTTCCGCGGCGAGAATCGAATCGGAGAAGTCGCCGTGGGTCTCCATGACAACTCGCACGGTCGGAGTGGTTGACAGAGCGTACTCCCCGAGCGAGCGCAAACCATCGGCGATATTGTGCAGCCGTTCGAGGCGGGCGGCGGAATCTCCCGCCGGGGGCAGAACGTCGCCAAACACGCGCACAAAACCGGCCCCCAGATCGCGCGCCAGATCGAGATTCCGCCGGCCGATATCGACTTGAGACTGCCGTTCGTCGCAGGTCGCGTAATCAAACCGGACCGACGACGCGAGGCCGCACACGCGGATCCCCAGGTCGCCAAATCCGCGTCGACTCTCGGCACGCCTTCCCGGTGCCATTTCCGGCCGGGCGAGCAAATCGACCTCCCCCGCGATCATGCGGACTTCAACGCCGTCATAACCATACTCGGCGGCGCGCCGAGCTGTTTCCACCCACCCCCACTGCGGGCACGCGAGGGTTGAGAAACTGATCTGAGACATTCTTCGGCGCTCTTTGCGGCCACTGATGATTCCAAGTCGCTTGCCGAAACCTGGCAAATGCGGGCCGAAAAACCGGCCGGCTGACGCCGGGCCGTTCGCCAGTGAGCCTTTTAGGGCAGAGAGACACCGAGCTTTTCAGCCAGCTTCACCAGTTCGGTCCCGGGGAGGATCACGCGATCGACACCCGCGCGACGCGGGGTTTCTCGAACGAACGGTTCCAGGATCCCGATCTGCGCGCGGAGGTGATCCAGCCCACCCAGGTGCTTCGGATCGAGGATGACAAACAGGACATCGTTTCCAACGGGCGGCGGTGCGTTCGGGTGCGAACACAAGCCACCGCTCAGGCCACCCGCGAGCATCTCGATGAGAAACGCCAAGCCGAATCCCTTGTAGGCCTGGTCTCCTCCCATCGGGAGAATGGACCCGGGGGGATTGCCGTAGAGCTGGTTGGGATCGGTTGTGGGATTGCCGTCCGGATCGAGAATCCAGCCCAGCGGTACTTTTTCGCTGGCGATTTTCTTGACGCGGACCTTCCCCTCGGCGGTGGCGCTGGTCCCAAAATCAAGGATGAACGGCCCGTCTTTACCTCCCGGCATCCCAATGCTGAGCGGGTTGGTCCCCAGTCGACCGCGCGTGCCACCGACGGGAGCGACCCGCTGGCCCGATCCATGCGAGTTCGCACAGATGATCGCGGCCATCTCCGCCGCCGCCGCCTGCTCGGCGTACTCTCCCACGCGACCGATGTGGGCCGCTTGCCGCAGCGTGCCGGCGGCAACCCCGACTTCCGACGCCTTAGCGATCAGTCGTTCCACCAGATCGTGAGCCAGCACCTGACCCAGACCCCAGGCACCATCGCACACCAAAAGCGCGGGAGTCTCTTTTTCGATCTTGAGCGGTGTCCCGGGGCGCACCCGGCCATCCTGCATGGCGGCGATGTAGAACGGAATGCGCATCACGCCGTGCGAGTCGTAACCCCGCAGGTTCGCCCCCACCAGCCCCGCAGACAGAATGCGGGACTCGTGCGATGTGACGCCGGCGGCGACGAACAGCCGTTCGGTTAAGTCGGTCAGCTTGTCAGCGGGAAGTACCGGCATGCGCGTTCCTGGCGATTTGAGACTTGGCGGCGGCAATCACCGCCTCGGTGGTGAATCCGAAATGCTTCTGCAGATCTTTGAGCGGAGCCGACGCGCCAAAACTGTTCATGGCGATCACATGCCCTTCGGATCCGACAAACCGGTGCCAGCCAAACGGGGCGGCCATCTCGACAGCGACGCGTGCCCGCACCGCGACCGGCAACACCTGCTCGCGATATTCGGGATGTTTCGCGCAGTACTGCTCGAAGATCTCGAACGAAGGAACACTGACCACGCGGGCTCGAATCCCTTCGGCGGTCAGTTTCTCGTACGCCTCGACCACCATGGAAACTTCACTTCCGGTCGCCAGCAGAATGACTTCCGGCTTTCCGCCAACGGCATCGGCCAGCACGTACGCCCCGCTCTGCGTTCCCGCCGCCGACGCGTATTTCGTGCGGTCGAGCGTCGGCAACGCCTGCCGGGTCAAAATCAGACAGACGGGGTGATGCGTCTGCGCCATGATAAACTTCCACGACTCGGCGACTTCATTCGCATCGCCAGGCCGAAGCGTGTACATCCCCGGAATCGCCCGCAGGCTGGGAACATGTTCAATGGGCTGATGTGTCGGCCCATCTTCCCCCACACCAATCGAATCGTGCGTGAAGATGAAGAGGGAGGGAATCTCCATAATCGCCGCCAGCCGCAACGTGTTCCGCATGTAATCGCTGAACACCAGAAAGGTCGACCCATACGACCGCAGGCCCGAGACCGCCAAACCGTTGACGATCGCCCCCATCGCATGTTCGCGGACGCCGAAGTGCAGGTTGCGACCACCGGGTGAGGCCGCCTGAAACGCCCCGGCTCCTTCGAACGTGAGCTTGGTTTTGGTCGACGGCGCAAGATCGGCTGCCCCACCCACCATCCACGGAATCTGCTTGGCGACGGCGTTCAAAACCTGACCGGAAGTGTCACGCGTCGCCTTCCCCTTGGGATCGGCCGGGAAGTTCGGAATTTCTTTGTCCCAGCCCGCGGGAAGCTCCCGGGCGAGGATCTGGTCGAGTTCTTTCGCGAGTTCGGGGTGTGCGGCGCGATACGCTTCAAAGGTCTTGGACCAGGCGGCGTACTGTTTCGAACCCCGCGCTCCGACCCCCGCCTCAAAGGCGCGGTAGACGTCGTCGGGAACCAGGAACTTCGCCTCTTCCGGCCAGCCGTAGGCGCGCTTGGTCAGGCGGATTTCTTCGTCCCCCAACGGTTCACCATGGGCGGCGTGGGTGTCCTGCTTGTTGGGCGATCCCCAGGCGATGTGGCTCTTGGTGATGATCAGCGTCGGGCGGTCCTTCGTCGCTTTGAATTTGAGCAACGCCTGTTCGACGGCGGTGGTGTCGTTGGCGTCATCGACTTCCAGCACCTGCCAGCCATGCCCTTCAAAACGTCGTCCGACATCTTCCGTGAAGGCGAGGTCGGTATGACCTTCGATCGTGATCCGATTACTGTCGTAAATCCAGCAGAGATTCGACAGTTGCAAATGGCCGGCGACCGACGCCGCCTCGGCCGAAATCCCCTCCATCAAACAGCCGTCGCCGCACATTGCATAAACGTTGTAATTGAACAATTCAAAGTCGGGGCGATTGTACCGGGCGGCGAACCAGCGGGCGGCCATCGCCATCCCCACACTATTCGCGACGCCCTGTCCCAGGGGGCCGGTCGTGGTTTCCACACCGCTCGTCAGATGCGATTCCGGATGCCCGGGGGTCTTGCTTCCCAGTTGTCGAAACCGCTTGATATCGTCGAGCGAAACCGAGGGGTCCGCGCTGGGTTTGCCGTCTTAGACCTGCTTCACACTCGCGAGGTGCAGGACCGAGTAGATCAGCATCGAAGCGTGGCCGGCACTCAACACATACCGGTCGCGATTGAGCCATTGGGGCTGTTGCGGATCGTATTGCAGCAGTTTTTGCCACAGTGTGTAGGCGACGGGGGCCATGCCCATGGGGGCCCCCGGGTGCCCCGAATTGGCCGCCTGGACTGCGTCCATACTGAGAGTGCGAATGGTATTGATCGCGAGTTGATCGACGGAACCGCCGGGCAGACCGCTGCTGTTGGACATGACGAATCAGACTTTCCTGATGTGAATTGGGGAATCGAATTCCCGAGCCTTTGGAGATGCGCCGGGGATTATGGCGAATTGCCTGCCGATTTTGAACGGTTCGCCTGGACGATCGCCTGGACGCAGTAATTGACCCCCATGCCGGCGTCGATCACCAACCCGAGAAAAGCGACGGCGTTGGCAACTTCTTCGGTCTGCACCGCCTGTTTGCGGAGAGTCGCCT
Organism: Planctomycetota bacterium; assembly: GCA_026692825.1. GTDB lineage: Bacteria > Planctomycetota > Planctomycetia > Planctomycetales > Planctomycetaceae > UBA10511. Next base: position 4,239 of record JAPLOC010000063.1, read on the forward strand.
CTTCCGCAAAAAGGTAGCTGTCGATGTACCCGGGGATTCCCGCCGACGCCGAACTCTTTAACAACCCCGGGCAGACCGCGTTGAATCGCACCTTCGAAAACTGTGAAAACGATTTGGCCAAAAAGCAGACCGCCGAATCGAGCGCCGCCTTGATCGGAGCCATGTACCCGTAGTTTTCCGCCGCCATGCGGGTAGTGGAAATCGAGATCGTGACGACACTTCCCTGTGCTCGGTCCAGCAGATCGCGGAACGCGTTGGCGACCGCGATCAGTGAAAAGCAGGAAATATCAACCGCCTGCAAGAACGCTTTGCGGGGCGTTTCATGGAACGGTTGAAAACCGCCCGAATAGTCGGCGAAGGCGATCGAGTGGACCACACCGTGAAGCTGGGGATGATCGACGGCGATCGCTTCACGCAGGCGGTCAATCTCTTCTGGACGTTCCACATCGCACACGTAGACCGACGCGCCCGGGGCGAGTTTTTCCACCTGCTGCTTGCGCGCCAGAGAACGGACCGAGTAGAGTACTTTCGCCCCCGCTTCGGTCAGCACCCGCGCGACGTGCCAGGCGACGCTCTTACGATTCGCCACCCCCAGCACCAGCACCGTCTTCCCCGCCAGTTGCAGAAAGTCCACTATTTCTTCCCGCGATTCACGTAGAGTTTCACGTTATGGGTCGCCCGGCCTCCCGCCACAATGTCAGGCCAGCCGTCTCCCGTCAAATCTTCCGCCACCAGATCTTCCGTGGCGATTCCGCCGTTGTCGATGATGTGCTTCTTCCAGACGGCCAAGTCCGCCTCCGCCCGGTAGACAAACACTCCCGGTCCAACAACCTCACCGGTCCCCTTGTCGCTGTGGCCCAGCACCAGTTCGTCGGAACCATCCCGATCAACATCCGCCGGCCAGATCGCGTGCCCGCGTCCCAGAGTGTCGTCCAGAACAATGCGCTCCCACAGTTTCGGGGGAGCCAAGGGGTCATTGACCGCACCGGGTTCTGGTGACAGGTACACGACCGCCTGATTCCCGTGCATGGGTTCAACCGCGGCGATGAATGTGCGGCCACCTTTGAGCCGACCGACTTTCACTACGCCCGAACCGGTTTTCTGTGCCGCGAGCGCCTCACCCGGGGCCCCTTCACCAATCTGGATTTTTTCGAGTTCTCCCTGTTTCGACCGGCGGAACAGAAAAACCCCTTCCATGCTGGCGGTGAGCAGATCGGTTTGACCGTCGTTGTCGAGATCGCCAGTCCAGTGGGCGTGGACGGCATTCAGACCATGATCGAGAGTTTCCGACTTCCAGGGGCCGTTCTGGTCGAGCTTCTCGGGGATCTGAAAGGCGAGCATCCGCACGCCATCCCCCTTGGTTTTATTGAGTGGCGACACGATTAACTGCGGTTTTCCCGACCCCAGCAGGTCGCCAAAACGGATCCGGTGCGTCCAGCTCTCCTGCCCGATGCTGTGAACCTTCCAGGGGACATCCAGGGACTCTCCCCGGGACAACCAGAAGAGCGTCCCCAGATGACGGTTGTTGAGCCAGCCGGCACCGAGCGCGAAATCGACTTTTCCGTCGCCGTCGATGTCATGAGCGGCGATACAGACGTTGTCCCGCTCGGTCTGATCGTTGATGATCACCCGGAGTTTCCAATCGGGGTTGTGGTACCAGACGACCCGATTCTCCGTGACCGCGACGACGTCCTTCTTGCCGTCGCCGTCGACGTCGGCCAGAGTCACCGCATAGCACACTTCACCCACTTTGGGATCCAGTGTCTGCGGCTGAAATGTCGGGAATTCAGCACCAGCCGCCAGTGTGGCGGAGAACAGGCCCAGGGCGAGCCAAAAGATCGAGCGGATTTGCATGGCTGTTGGGGGGGAGGGAGGCGCGGGGAAGGGAATTCGGGATTCTAGTTGAATCCCGTGCGTCGCTGTAGGCATAATGCGTGCCGATTCAGAAACTTGACCCGCGTCCCTACCCAGGAATCGCTCCATGGCGGCGGCCACTCCACCCGAACCGGGCACCGACGACTTTTCGTGGCATGTGGCGTCGCGCTGGCAGGAATTTGAGGGAGAGACGCGGGCGAATGCGTTGCGGATCTTGAGCGTCGTGGCGTTTTACATTGTGGAGCTGGTGAGCTATCGCGGCTTGAACCTGGGATTTTTGCAGATTCCTTCCCCTCAGGAGATCACTCCCGAGCTGCACCGGTCAGTCACGCTGATCGTGGGAGGTTGGGTTTTTCTTGCATTGGGTGTTCATTTTTGTCTCCACCACCGAATCCTCCCGGCGTATCTCAAATACGTCGTATCGGCGCTGGATATCAGTCTACTGAGTGTGATCCTGATGCTGGGAACCGGCCCCAAGAGTCCCATGGTCGCGGGGTATTTCGTGCTGATTGGCCTCGCCGCACAGCGGTTCAGCCTGCCATTGATTCGCGCGACGACCGTCGGCTGCATGGTCGGGTATCTGGCGGTGTGCGGGCACGTTTTGTGGGCGAAAAAACTGGAATATCAAGTTCCCCGGTACCACGAGCTGCTGGTGCTGTCGGCATTGGCTCTGGTGGGAATCGCGATCGGACAGGTGATCCGTCGGGTGCGCCGCTTCGCCGAGGATTTTC
>JAPLOC010000064.1 GCA_026692825.1 Planctomycetota bacterium
CGTCGGCCAGCAGGTGGCTGCACATGACCACCGTCTTTCCCCGCTCTTTGAGGCCGATGATCAGATCTTTCATGTCACGGGAGCCGATCGGGTCCAGGCCGCTCGTTGGCTCGTCCAGCAGAATCAGTTCGGGATCGTTGATCAGCGCCTGGGCCAGCCCGATGCGGCGAGTCATCCCTTTCGAGTATTCCTTCAACTGCCGACGGCGGGCGTGTTCCAGCCCCACCATTTTAATCAAGTCGCGCGTCCGCTGCTTTCGCACCGCCGCCGACATGTTGAACAACTGTCCATAGAAGTCGAGTGTTTCCTCGGCGTTCAGGAACCGGTACAGGTACGATTCTTCGGGCAGGTAGCCAATCTGCTCGTTCTTCGTGACGTCGGTCGCCGGCTTCCCCAGAATGGTCAATTCGCCATCCGACGGAAACAGCAGTCCCAACAGCAGTTTCAGTGTGGTCGTTTTGCCCGAACCGTTCGGACCCAGGAGTCCGAACACTTCCCCTTTTTTTACATCGATCGAGAGCGAATTGAGCGCTTTGACCTTCGGCCGACCCCAGAAGTCCCGATAGGTCTTCGTAAGATTCCGGGTGACAATCACATTCTCGGCGGCGGTCGACATCGGTTCGGGTTCCCCAACTCAGACGTTCGGCTCCGCTCGAAAAGAGTGGACAAACGTTGAGAATGGCAATCAGGAATCTGACGAAATGAAAACGGGTGGTCGCGGCGGTCTCTCCACCGGCGGACAATCGGCGTGCTTGGCTTTACGCCGATTTCCCGGCAAGTGTTGGCGAACCGATTGTCGGCCGGCCAACGGCGGATTTTCGCCCGGAACAGACCAAGCCAGCACTGTAGACTAGCCCCGCCCCCCCTGCAAGCACCCCCGCCGACCCCGGCGGGGTTTTCGCCCGCCCAGGGGCGGAGATGCCGATCGTAACGAATTGCCCGTTGACGGTCGCCCGGCCGACCCAGGGCTGCGCCGGGCGTCAGGGCGTTTCCCTGACACTCGGCTCCATCCAGGTCTTTCGAATGGCGCACAAAGCTTCAGCCGATTCCCCTTTTGCCACCAGTTTCAGAGACTGTCGCCGATTTCTGTCGCCGGGAACGGGTCTGCGTCACCGCGTTCTGCCAATGGAAGCGGAAGCTGAATTCCAGCGGCGACCCGCCGTGAGAATGATCTCGGGTCGCCAGTCGCGCGTCGGACCAGTCCTTCGCGGCGATCCGCGCCGCAGTTCATCGAACTGAAACTCCCGCCAAGGCCCGCGACACGTGTGGCCCACTCTTTGACTCTTAATTGCAAACTACCGCGGCGCGGCCGACGATTGGTACAACGGCAGGTACCGGTAGTAGACTTCCAGGCAAAGCGTACTCATCGCGGTCGAGAAGACCCGACCGCCGTAGTCTCCCCAGGGGCGGCGTGGATCCCAACTGCCGGCGAGTTCCCCTTCCTTCCGTTGATCATCCACCAGCGTCGCCAGCAGCGCTTCGTTCCACTCGTCGAACGGTTCGCCCCCCTGCTGATACAACGCCAGTGTCGCGTAGTACCAGTAATACAGATCCTGGGTCGCCAGTCGGGGGGGGCGCTTACGCATGAAATCGACCGCTTCCAGCACCGCCGGATCGGTCGGACTGACTCCCAGCAACTGCCAGCAGAAGAGCGACTCGGCTGTCATGGCCGGCTTGGCACGCTCTCCCGTTCCCGTTCGATACGACGCTAGTCCGCCATGTCGGCTTTCGCCGCGCCCTTTGATCTCGGCCCGGCGGGTGAACAGGAATTTCTGGGCCTTATCCAGCGCCTTCTCCAGTTCCTGGTCCGGAAGTCGAATACGTGCCGTCTGCGCGCTCTTGAGCGCCATCAACTGCCAGCCGAACAAACTCATGTCTCCCGTGGGGGATTCCTGGTTGCGCCAGTCGGAATAGCGCCAGCTTCCATCGGGATATTGCATGCGAACGATGAATCGCAAGGCCCGAACCAGCGGCTCGCGCAGCTCGGGGTCGCGCGTCATGCCATAGGCCTCACCCAGTGCGATTGTCGCCATGCCATGGCAGTACATGCGGGCGAAGCGGTTCGCTTTGCCCCCCAGAAAACCGTCGTTCAGCCGCTTGCTGTCGGGGTCTTTTGACTTCCATTGAACCTGCTGCGCGACCAGCCACTTCAGCCCGCGAGCGACCGTGTCACCATACTCGTCATCATCGGGCGTGTGGCCGGCACCCAGGAAGGCGAGAATCGACAGCGCGGTCAATCCACTCTCGGCGTTCATGCCCGACTGCCGACGTTCGGCCTGCATGCGGGCCTCTTCTTTGGGATCACCGTTCGTCGTGAATCTCGGCGGTTCCGGATCCTCTCCCAATACCGACTCCATCGTCGGCCAGGATCCGTCGGGATTTTGTTGTTTGGCCAGCCAGGCGAGACTCGCCGAGACCGCCTGTTCGCTTTCTTTGGTCGCGCCATATTTGCGAGCCGCCTCGACGCGCAGATCTCCCCCACGCAGGCGGTAGGTGTCGGGCATTTTTCCTTTCCCGCCGCCGGCACCGGGTGATCGTCCCCGTCGCGCGGTCCACGAGAAGCGATTTCGCGTGAACCACCGACCGTGCCGGCGATCGTTGTCCTTTCGGGGCGACCGTCTTCCATCGAATCGTCCGCGTTCGACCGCGACTTGGAACTCCCATCACGGCTGGTCCGGGTGAACTTTCCGCCCGATGGGGAGGGCTTAGTCTTGGACGCGGTCTCTTCCCCGGAGTTCAGGTCGGTGACATCAGTCGAGGGAGCCGCCGTTGGTGTTCGCTTGGCGGTTGTCTCACCTGGAGTGGACCTGGCTCGTGCGGGAGTGGGGTCGGCATCCGACGGATTGGATGCACCGGCGGTCCCTTCGATCGACATCGCCTCGCGCCGGGTAATCTCGACCCGCTCTCGCTTGGGAGACTCCTCGGGTTCACCCCCCTTTTTCGTCGCTTTGGTCCGGTTGCCACCGATGCGGACCTCGGGACGCGCGGTCGCTGTCTGTTCGGGTTCGATCGCCGAGTCAATCGCTTTCGGCGTCGGCATGCGCTCGCGAATCGGGGCGGCGATCGGAACGTTGGGAGGCGCTTCGGCAGGGGGAATATCCGCGGTCACCGGAAGTTCGATTCCCGTTGGCGTTTCTGCGCGCGTCCGTTCTGGCCCCTCGTCGTCGACCGATGTCGATTTTTCGAGGCGATTCACCCCGGCAGAGTTCAATGCCGACGCGGCGTCCCAAGTGGGACGCTGCCCCTGTCCATTCACCAGTTTTTTGGTGGCGAGATGATCCCCTTCGACAATCACCCGGCGGATGCGGGTGCGGGTCTCTTTCGGGGGATCCTGCCCTTTCGCCAGCATCACCGTGGTCGACAGCATGCCAATCA
>JAPLOC010000065.1 GCA_026692825.1 Planctomycetota bacterium
GAAACGTGCTGTCGACGACTTCCGAAAGTGAAATCAGGTGGTTGTTCATTTTGAATCGTCCTCAGTGAGTCGCCAGTTCCCACGCGTCGACGGTGCCACGCCCGGGAAGCTCGACCGACAACGACTCGCCCAATTCGTATTGCTGTTCCACGCGGTCGTGGACCGACTTGGTCAGCAATACAACCGAAGCGTGTTCACTCCGTCCGCGGAGTCCCCGCGCGACCGTCACCGTTTCGCCCCACAGGTCATAAATGAACTTGTTGCGTCCCACGACTCCGCCGGTGACTGGCCCGGCGTTGATCCCTACCTGCAACCGCAGAGTCGCGCCGCGGTCTCGGTTAAATCGTTCCAACACGCGCACCAATTCCTGTGCGAAGTCCACAACCCGGCTCGTGTGGTCGGGGCGCTGTACCGAAAGTCCACAGACCGCGAGATAGCTCGCCCCCGAAGTCTTGACCTTTTCCACGCCCGAGCGTTCCGCCGCTTCGTCGAACGCCACCACGAGGTCGTGCAGCAGCGCGAGTCCTTTTTCCGGTCCAGCACTGTCCGAAAATTCGTCCAGTCCTACGATCTCGGCGATCAGCACGGTCACATCGCCGAAGTTCTGCGAAGCCGCCGAATCTCCCTCGCGCAGTCGGGCGGCGGCCGGTGCCGGCAGAATGTTAAGCAGCAACTCTTCGTTTTCGCGGACCTTGAGTTCGAGTTGCCGGGTCTTGTCTTTGAGGCCCGCGGACATTTCATTGAACGCCTCCGCCAGTTCCCGAAACTCATCCCGACTGGTGACCACAGCCTGGGCACCAATTTCCCCCTGAGCGACGTTTCTCGCTGCCGCGGTGAGCGCTCGGACGGGAGACAAGAACTGTCTCGATAACAGCAGCCCCAGGACCGGAATTGCCAGCGCGATCGCGGTGGAAACCAGCATCACCTCGCGGGTGAACTCGCGGACGGGCGCGAACGCCTCCTTCTCATCCATCTCGGCGATAATCGCCCAGCGGATCTCTTCAAAATCGAGCGGGCCGTACGATCCCACGACCGGCTGTCCACGGTAATCGAGGTAGTTTCCGTTCCCTTCGTGACCCGACAACGCCTGACGCACCGCCCGGGTCTCCACGGGAAGCGCCAGCAGGACACTTTTCTGTCGGCGGATGCGTTCAATGACCGACTCCGCCGTCCCGGCGGACCGAAGCTCATCGAATAGTTCGTTGATCGGTTGCTCGGATCCCTGTTCCCGCGACTTCTGAAACGCCTCGTAGGCAAATCGGGACCGGGTGCGAAACGTCGTGTCTTTGCCCACGAGGTAGACTTCGCCAGTCGAACCAAGTCCCTCCTGTTTCCATTGAAAATTTCCCGTCAGGGTTTTCACGAGTTGATCGACGGGAAACTGCAGGATCATGACGCCGACCAAATGGTTATCGACATGGATCGGGCTGGCGACGAACGCCGCTGGCTGGTTCAGCGTGGGAATGAAGCGTTCAAAGTCGGCGAAGCGGTAGGCGTCGCGCTCCCGTAGCCGGCGGGCCTCTCGGAAAAGATCGCCGAGATGCGAGTCGGCGTAGGGGCCATTCAGCAGATTCGTGCCAAACTCCACGGTTTTCGAGACGGAATAGACCAGATTTCCTTCCATGTCGACCAGCATCAGATCTTCGAAATTGAACGACGTCGAAAACGCCGCCAGATTTCCGTGGTATCGACCGTGGACCGTATCGTAGCCGGTCCCGTCCCCAGACTGCTTGGTTTGCAGTTTCTCTGTGCCATACGCAAGTTCGGGGAATTTGGCGATGTACTGGTACTGGAGATAACGGGTCACACGATCGACAGGGACGATCGATTCGGCGATGGGGGGGGCCTCAGAATGTTCCGCGAGCTTGGGAAGGAAAACGGTTTTGTAGAATTCCGTCAACGCCAGGTCTTCGTCCGCTGGCAATGACAAATCGGAGTCCAGGCGTTGCTTCAGTTCCCCAAACGCGTCGCGGAACGCGATCATCGCATCCATGCAGCCCGGAGCGGCCGACAGGGTGACGACTTGCTTTCGGGTATGTTCCAGCATCGCCAGACACTGAGTGCGGCGGATGTTCCGCTGCCCTTCCAGCTCCGACAGCACCCGCTGTTCCAGGGAGTTCTTGCCACTGATGTAGCCCACCATGGCGACTGGGAGTCCTCCCAGGAGCGCCACCAGCATCAGGAACAGGATTAGTTTGGACTGGATCGACAGTTTGTTCAGAAACGGCATTGCGGAGATGGGGGGCGCAGGAAGGAACCTTGGAATCGGCGGCGCGGGGAAATGGTAGAAGACCGGGTCCGGAAAAGACAACCACCCGCGTCTTTGGCAGACACGCGCCACGCTTCGACGGTCCGTCCGCTCGTTTCCACACTCCCCTGCGGAATCACGAAACGACGGGCGAATTGGTCGCAAGTTGGCCGTTCAATCGGTCGATGGCACAAGTGGCGGGGAATCCGGCCAATCGCCCGGGAATTCTCCTTGACTGGAGCTGATATTGCGGAAAAATTCAAACAGGCATAGATTTCGCATGTGTCAACCAACACGCGTCAGGAACTGTGCGACAGGCAGGCGGCTTGTCGCTTCCCCGACAGGAGGTGGTTTTCTACGATAAAGCCCACCAAGTTGGGTTTTGACCAGCAAAACCTTGCGGACGAGAGTGTCCGCAGTGGCGGCGCGGGTTCCACACACACGTGGTACGTGGTCTTTCAGGAGGATTCCGACGACATGATGTCATCTGAGCCAATGCACGAGCTGGGAAGCTCGCAACGGACGTTCTACCCGTCGTTCGCACGGGGGGCATGGAGGTCCATTGGACTGGCGCTGGTTTGCCTCACTCTTTCCCCCGCGTTTGGCGCGGAACCGGTTCGTGAATCTGCGGCGCGGACACGTCTGGATTTCGCGCCCGCTCAGCCGGTGACCGGCACTCTGTTCATTTCTGGCGGTGGTCGACTCCCCGAATCGTCCTTGCAGCGGTTCGCGGAATACGGTGGCGGCGACGATTGTCGGCTGGTCGTGATTACGACCGCCAGCGAGACGGCCGACAACCCCGAGATTGAGCCCCGGATCGCCCCGTTCCGAAATCTGAAGGTCAAGGATCTCTGTTTTCTGCACACCCGCGACCGCGAAACCGCCGATTCCGAAGCGTTTTGCGTTCCCCTCGAGACGGCGACCGCCGTCTGGTTTATCGGTGGACATCAGTCGCGACTCACCGAGACCTATCTCGACACGCGAGCCGAGCGCTGCTTTCGGCAGGTTCTGGAACGCGGTGGTGTAATCGGCGGAACCTCTGCCGGCGCGGCCATCATGTCGGAAGTGATGATCAAGGGGGGAAATCCCGAACCGGAACTCGATCGGGGTTTCGGTTTTCTACGGGGCACGGTTGTCGATCAGCATTTTCTCAAGCGGCATCGGCAGGATCGCTTGATGAACGCGCTGTCGGCCTATCCTGAACTCGTCGGCTTGGGAATTGACGAGGGGACGACCTTGGTCGTTCAAGGCCGCACAATGACCGTCCTGGATGAATCCGATTCCCAGGTGATGACCTGTCTGGCGGCCGCTGGGGAGAAGCCACACCGCACGGATCTCTTGTCCCAGGGGCAGGAAGTCGACTTGCTGGCTCTGGCCCGGTCCGCGAACAAGCGGCTGAATCCGCGTGTGAACACTCCGCCGTCGATCAGTCGAGCGGGGTTGCCCAGCGGCACGCTGGTGATCGTGGGCGGGGGCGAGGTTCCCAAAGACGCGGCGGAACGGTTTGTGTCGGCCTCGGGTGGGGCTCAGTCTCTGATTATCGTCATCACGACCGCGTACGGCGAGCAACCTCCGGAAGATGGCGATACGGTGCGCTGGCTGAAAGAGGCCGGTGCGGAAAACACCCTGTCACTCCACATTCGCGACCAGCACGAAGCGAACGATCCGAAGACGCTCGAACTACTGCGTGAAGCCGGCGGAGTGTGGTTCACGGGGGGCCGTCAGTGGCGAATCATCGACGCGCTGGAAGAAACTCAGGCCGAAGTGGCTCTGCATGAAGTTCTCGCCCGTGACGGCGCGATTGGTGGAAACGCGGCGGGTGCCTCGGTTTTGGCCAGCTACCTGGTCCGCGGCAATCCGATCAACAACCGTCAGATCATGGGTGAAGGATACGAAGACGGATTGGCGTTCCTCCCGGGAACCGCCATCGATCCGTTCTTCACCCAGAGGAATCGCAAGGGAGACATGGCGCATCTCAAGCGAATTCACCCCAAGCTGATCGGGTTGGGAATTGATGAATCGACCGCCGTCGTCGTCCGCGGCCGGGAACTGTCGGTCTATGGTTACAACCGAGTCGCGGTCTTCGACAAGATCGACTCGGACCAGCAGTCGGAAGAGGATTTCGAGCCGTTGCTGGCGGGTGATCGGTACGATCTGATTGAACGCAGTCGCGTGGGGACGATCGACGAGAACGACAGCCGACGGTTTGTGGTCGCGGCTGACGAAGCCGCCGACGACGAGACGCCGGAACCGAGTTCGCCGCTGGTTTGTGATTAAGATCGCCGATCGGATGATCGCGACTTTGGGCGGCCCGCACCAACGCCAAGCACCGGGCCGTCGATTGCCAATTCACCTTCGAGAAAGCCTGCATCAAATTGGAGCGACTCTACCCGAAGATTTAGATTGGACGGGACACTAGCGGTCTTTTTGCGCATGGGACATCGTCGTGGCGAGCCATGGACCTTGTTCAGTGGTAGTGCGGCTCTGAGTGTGTGCGTACGACCGACGGAAAGAATTTGACAGGATGAAGAGGATGAAAGGGAT
>JAPLOC010000066.1 GCA_026692825.1 Planctomycetota bacterium
ATCCAACGGACGCAGCCATGCGACCAGCAGGAACGTGAGCAGCAGGCTGATGCGCGTTCTCCAGCCAATGACGACGCACAGCGAGGTGAAGATCAAGAGTGATTGCGCGATGACTGCCACAAGCGGACTCGGAATCGCGCCTCCCGTCGGATGGAATTCCCCAGTCGCCCGATGAGCCAAGTCCGCCAAATCGGGTGTCGGCGAATTCACGATGGGCGGTAGCGCGACGGGTAGCGCGAACATCGGCGCGGCTGGGCCCGCAGTTGAGTAGAGTTCGACCGTAGACCGCCACGTCGCGAGGACGTCGTACAGCACCAGCAATCCCACGCCCATGCGAATCAGCGCCATGACCCGCGATGATTCGGGGCGCTGCAACCAGTCGATCATCGCGGCGTCTCCGCGTCCGTGGACTCGTCCACCTCAGTTGACTCATCCACCCCGTATTCCAGTCGCAGTCGCCAGGTGGCGCGGGGAACACCCGAAGGCGGGTCGGCAATCGACCGTGACACCGATGCCGGCCCAGTCGCTTCATTTTCCAGTGTGAGCCTCCGATCTGTCATCGCCGGTAGCCCGATTCTCTCGAACGGTTTCGGAGCCCCCATCCAGCGTTCGTAATCGCGATCGGACAGATTGAATTTGACCGGCCAGAATTGTTCAAACAGGTAGATCTTGACGAGCGGATCCGATCGTCGTTCCGATTGCGTCTCTTGCCTGACCCGCTCCACGATTGTGCGGAAGTACCACCCTCCACGATCGAGGTCCACCCGGGTGAGATCCCCTGCGACTCCTTCTCGAAACTGTTGCCGGTCCGACGGATGCAACAGCACAAACTCCCCGGAGCGAGTCTGTCCGATCGCCACGCGACGTACCGATTCGGTTTGAAAATGCGGGAACATATCCCACGTGAAGCAATATGCGAATTTCCCACCCGGGGAGATTCCCAACAGGTTGACCCCCAGCCAGCCGAGTGAGACAACGACATACACCGCCGCCAGCGCCAAAAAGACACGCTGCTTCAACGCGGTGGAAATGCGCATCAGATTTCAAACAACGATTGCGTCTTGACGACGGCGCAATTGTCGGGAAATGTATGAAACGCGTGGACCAGCAGGCTGTTGGAGCGGACCTCTGTCTGGATGAGACTCAGCGGACTCGGGGCGAGCCGACTGCTGGTGGGAAACTGGTGCCAGACCTGCGCCCGGGCGGTGTCCACCAGCAGTTCCTCGTGGAGATGTAGAAACACCTCCGGTTCCAGATGCTCAACCTGATAGCTGACGTGGTACAGAATGCCGCCGTCGTGTTCGACCGACTCATTTCGGCAGCCGCGCAATCGGCGGGCGATTACTTGTCGCCCCTCCGGCAGCGGGGTTTCACCACTGGTCGCCACCTCACACAGCATTCCCTTTTGGTGCCGAAAACTCACCAGATGCCCGGCCTGACAGACCGAGAGTTCCGCCGACCAGTTGGTATGGCGGACAGCGCTGCGAGCGTAGACAGTCAGCAGCTCGGGGTGGATCGACCGGCAGTAGAGCCGGAACACCAGGGTGCCAACATCGGGGCGCGCGATATGGACGGTCATGACAGGGCTTCCCGCACAGAATCGCACCAACCTGGTGCGAACGATGGTGAATTATAGGACCGTGACGCGGGGGGCCGCCACTGCGAATCCTCACTGGGAACCGGCCGATTTTTCAGTGCGTGGAACCAGATTCAGCGTTCGATCATCCCCGTCCGTCAACCGGATGGGTGGGCTGGTCGCCTGTTCGATCGCCTTCCGAAGCGATTGCGAATCCGGATCTCCCGGTGCGAGCTTCAAGGCGAGCGCGAGAGAACTGCGAGCCGCCTGCATTTCTCCCGCCCGGTACTGCACGAGCGCCAACTCGCGCCAGTCGGTACCGCTGGCCTCCCTCAATTCAATTCCCGACGCCATCGCCTGGGCCGCGTCGCGCCACCGTCCCTGGTCGGCGTAGCACCGCCCCAGCAGCCACCAGGTTTCCCCCGCATGCTCACCACAAATCGGTGATTCTTCTATCAGACGGCGGAGCATCGGGGCGGCCTGATCTCCTGACCCGTTCATGTAAAGCTGTCGGGCGGCGAGAAATCGCGACTTCGACTCGTGCGGATCGATCGACAACGCTTCGAAAAACGACGCGGTCGCGCTCTCACCATCGCCCCGTTGTCCTTCGATTTGTCCATGCAGCAGATGGGCTTGAACCAGATGCGGGTCAATTTCCAAAGCCCGTTTCGCATGCGCGTCGGCGGCGTCGTATTGCTTCTGTTCAAACAGGATCTGCGACAGCAGGACATGCGCCCGGGGATCGTCCGGGCTTTGATCGATCGCTTCCTCGAGATGGGCGATCGCACTAGGCAGACTGCCGTGTTCCTGAAGCAGTTCAGAGAGCTGCAGGCGGATTTCACAATCGGTCGGATCCGCTTCGACGGCGGCAGCGAGCAGTTGTTCGGCCCGCCCCACATCTCCTTGTTGGGCCGCATCGTGTGCCTGATCGACCAGCCGGGTCGTTTCCCGATGCGTCGCCTCTTTCTTTCCTTTCCACTGACACCCGTCGGCGCAGAACACCGCCGCGGCGACCAGTCCAGCGGTCACAACGCGCAATGTGCGATGGTCTTCGGACGGAGTCACGGAATGAGCCACCTGGTCCTCGCAAATCAGGGAGGAACCGGTGAAAGGAAGAGAGGTGAGTCGAGGTGGAGCGGGGAGCCTAGCAGATCCTCAAATTTGAGTGAAGATCAATCGCCGCCGTTCATAACGGCGTATCCCACACATCGATCTGCTGCCGAATCGAGGCGTAGGAAATCGGGACGAGCGGCACGGAGGCCGGATCCGATTCGTGCGGCACGGGGACGTTGAGGTCCGCTTCCACCGCCTGAACCTCTTCTCCCAGACGCTGCATCCAGGGTTGCACATCCATCGCAGAACCGGACGTGGTCGACAGGTATTGCTCGGCGAGTTCTTCGAGTTTCACAAAGCTGACGGTTGGCTTACCTTCCCGAACTTCCCGCATCGCCGGCCGAACGAGCGCCAGAATCGAATCGAGTACCAGCGGCTTGGTGAAGCGTTCGCCCAGGCGATCGGTGACGCTGGGGAGCCGCATTCCATACGTCTTTTCCAGGCGTTTCAGTTTCTGCAGGTAATTCTTCGCCATGGAGGCGGTTTTGCGTTCCAGGTTCTTCTGCCACGCCATGGCGATTTCGACACGACCGGCCCGGGCCAGAACGTCGTGGGCGAGTTGCAGCGGAGCGAGGTTCCAGTCCTGCCGGTCGTAATCGGACTCGAGCCGCTCGAAGTCGAGCAGGCAGTGAAGTTGTTCGCCGTAATCGGAATGCGTGGTGGTCGAGTTGTATTCGAGGAATCGGTCGAATTTTTCCACGACCGAGCGCAGAATCAGTTCGAGCGTCTCCGCCGCCTGTTCGCGTGACAGGGCGTAATCAATGTCGCTCAGCAGTTTGATCGGACGCAACGGGTCGGCGTTTTGCTCGAGATAGTCGAGATACGCTTCGGCCCCCCGCTGCACGATGCCCCGCAGATTTCCAATGCTGAGCATGCGCGGGTGAAACAGGTCTTCCCCGTAATTCTTGACGAACGCCTTGACCTCGCGCCACAACTGCCGCTCGTTCAGTGACTCAATCGTACTCAACCGCATCGTTCCGCTGTGCTTGAGCCAGAGCCGCAGAAACATCTCGGTGAGCTGCTCGTACAGTTCGATGATCTTCTTATCTGTGGCGTCACCGGGTGCCCACTGGGCAGAGGCCGCGAGCGCGACTTCCAGTGTGCTTTGAACAGCCGTTTCCAGCAGCCGGTCAAATTCGGTGATCGACATCCCCGAGGGAGGGTTGTTCCGCTCCATCTGGTATGCGGTCTTCAGAACATGCCATGCTTCGCGGAACAGCCCTAACTGCGGCAGTTTGCGCAGCAACAGGCGCAGCAGCCCCTGCAGATTGCGGGCGGCGAGAATATCGCGCACCCGTCCCCCGCGATCGAGCGGAACGTACAACAAAGGCAATCGAATGAGC
>JAPLOC010000067.1:0-2350 GCA_026692825.1 Planctomycetota bacterium
GGGAAGCCGGCGGTGAGATCCGTCACCGGGGCGAGCAACTCCGGGGGAAATTCCGCACCCGATCGGGGCAGCGTAAGTTTGAGGGGAGTTGATTTCGGCGACTGCGCGTGTATCCCCGTCGGAACCAGGGCGACCAAGACCAGCATCGCGATCGCCGTTTTCGCGAGAAGTCCGAGAGGAAGGCGGCAGACCTGGGGCATTGTCGGAACGGGGGAATGGAATCACGCACGGCTGAAAACAGGCGATGATGTTGCGACAGATCGCTTGGGCATTTTGTCGAGTCGGCCGGCACCTGTCGAGTGTTGTCGTCGAATGTCGTTGTGGAGCATTGAGTTGCGACAATCGTTCGGCGAATCGTCAATTGACACGGAGAACCGAAAATCTATAATTCGGGAGGATTTTCGACGATTGCCAGAATCGTCGCACACGTGACGACTCGTTCGAAGGAAGAAGGATACCATGGCGGGCAACAGCACGCTCACTTTCACCGATGCCAATTTCCCACAGGAAGTTCTCCAGAGTGCCGTTCCGGTTCTGGTCGACTTCTGGGCGCCGTGGTGCGGTCCGTGCTTGCGATTGGGGCCGACCATCGACGCTCTGGCGGCGGAGTATGCCGGCAAGGTTAAGATCGGCAAGTTGAATACCGACGAGAATCAACAGATGGCGATTCAGTACGGTATCAGCAGCATCCCGGCCATGCTGGTGTTCAAGGGGGGTGAGGTCGTCAACAAGGTTGTCGGCGCTCACCCGAAAGATTTGATCGCGGGCGTGTTGAACGATTCGCTGGCTTAACCGCTCGCCAGGGAAAGGAATCCCGAAATGAGCCTCTCGCAGTTACCGCCGCGCGCCACGTCGACGCATCCTGTTGCCAATCCGCAACCTGATGCGTCCGGGGGCGACTCGTCGGAACTCCGCGGTGACGGGGCTCATTCGGTTTCGGGGCCGCATCTGCCTCCGCGACAGTTCGAGTCTTCGGGGCACGTGGGTACCGAGGGCAGTTCATTGGGGCAACAGCAGGACGCATTCACGGAGTCGTCGCGGCGCGGCCACCACACCACGGCTCCCCGCGTTGAAACCGACCAGATCGCACTATATCTGGAATCTCAATACAACGAGCTGGATCGGCGCGAACAGCTTCTGCACTCTCAGTTGGCACAGTTCGACCAGGAGCGGCGGTCGTTTCGTCTATTGATCGGGGAGCGATCGCAGGAGGTCGCGACGCGGGAGTCAGCCGTTGATGCCGACCGGGTGGAGCTCGACCAACGACTTTCGGCGGCCACGGCCCTGGAGCGCGAACTGCAGGATCTTCGCGAATCCCTGTTGCGCGAACGCCACAGCCTGAACATCGAACGAGAGCAGTTCGAATCGGAACGAGTGCAGGATCGCGCCCGTTTCGCGGACGAGTGCCGACAGATCCGCCTGGAAATCGATCATCTCAGGGAAGACGCGGAGGCGGACGCCGCTCGAATTCGCGACGAACTCCGGCAGGAACAGGTATTGGCAGAGAGCAGGCTCCGTTTTCAGCAGGAGCATTTGCAGCGGACGATGCGGGAGTTTGAGAAGTCTCAGATCGAGTTCCGTCGCGAACAGCAACAGGCGCGAACTCGGTTGACCGAAACCGAATCGCAGATCGTGCTGCGGAATCAACAACTCGACCGCGTCCGGAAACTGCTGATCGAACGGCAGCATTCGATCGAACGGGAACGGCAATGGTTGCTGGTGGAACGGCGGGCGGTCGAAGGCCGAATTCGGGATGACCGCGAGGAATTGCGGGCGGCGCAAACCGCGTGGGACCAGGAGCGAGAGACACAGAAGTCTGACCTTCGCCGACAGCACGACATGCTCGCACTGCATGCCGACAATCTGGAATCGAGGCGTTTGCGTCTCGACGGGCTGCGGGTGGAACTCGAAGAGACCAATCGGCAAACGCTCGAAATGCGGCTGGCGGTTGAGGAATCGTACGCGCAGTTGACTCAGACGGTCGGCAATGAAGTGACCCGCGCCCGGGTGGAAGAGGCCCGCCAAATTCTGATTGAGTATTACCGTCACACGCGCGAGGCGCTCTTCGCACAACGGCAGGAACTGGAACAACTGCAGGCGAAGTTGCGCCAGCAGCGCCAGGAGTTTCTCGACGAGCGAAAAGAACTCGCCGAGTGGGTGGCACAACAGGAAGAACAGTTCGCCGCCCGGGAGCAGGCGGTCGTTTCGGAACGGAGTGGAGTCGAGGCGCGCGAACAGGCGTGGCGCGACGCTGCGGAGAAGTGGAATCGCGAGAAGCTGGAAGCCGAGTCTGTGATTCGCGACCTGCTGCGTCAGCTTGACTCTCAGTGAATCCGTTCGAATTTTTGAA
>JAPLOC010000067.1:2357-3122 GCA_026692825.1 Planctomycetota bacterium
AATTTTTGAATCACATGGCACGACGGATCGACAAGTCCCCGATTTCCGCCGGCCGACTGGACGACTTCTCCGACGTAAATTGAGCCGTGGGAATCAATGCATAAATCGTGCGGCGCGAAGAACTGGCCGGGGGCGCAGGGATCATCGCTGCCGCCGAATTTTGCGATCAATCGCCCGGTCGCGGCGTCGTAACCCCGCACATAGGCACCGTGCGGCGGATCGGTCGGGGGAGTCTGCCAGGGAAACCGTCCCGCTTTCCAGCCGACGTCGCACACCCAGGCGATTCCGTGCCGATCAAACCGAACCTGCATCGGGCGTTCGGTCTCGGTCCATTCCCGCAGAAATTTTCCTTCCGGTGTGAAGATCTGAACGCGGCTGTTTTCCCGGTCGGCGACGTAGACCAGACCGGCGGCGTCGATCGCGATGCCGTGGGGCAGGTTGAACTCCCCGGGACCGGATCCCGATTCGCCCCAGGAAAACAGCAGTTGGCCCGCCGGGTCGAATTTGTGTACGCGACAATTGCCGTAACCGTCGGCGATGTAGAGTGAGCCATCGGGCGCGATCGCCAAATTGGTCGGCAGATTGAACGGGCCGGCGGGTTGCTTGATGGTCCGGTAATCGAGCCATTCGATACCGGTGTTGGATGGTGTCTTCGAGGTTCCCAGCGTCTGCAACAGTGTTCCGTCCGGCGTGAACCGGCGCACGGTGTGGTCCCAATCGTCGGTACACCAGACGGTGTCGTCGGGGGCGATGGTGATGCCGTGG
>JAPLOC010000068.1 GCA_026692825.1 Planctomycetota bacterium
CTGATGACCGCAGTCGACTCCGAAGCGATGTTCCGAAGGCAGCTTGACGTGGTGGCGCGGGCGATTGAGGGGGGAATCGACTGGTTTGACACCGCCGCCGGTTACGGCGACGGACGATCGGAACGGGCGCTCGGTCGGGTGTTGCAGGAACTCGACGCGCGGCACAAAGTTCAGGTCGCGACCAAAGTGCGTCTGACGGCGAGCGATCTCGAAGACATTCCCGAGGCTGTGGAGCGATCGCTGCGGGAGAGTCTCGATCGATTACGACTTCCCCGGGTCGCATTGCTGCAATTGCACAATTCGATTACCGATCGGCGGGGCCAACTGCCAACCTCGCTCGCGGTCGACGACGTTCTCGGCCCGGGGGGAGTGCTGGATGGCCTCGAGCGGGTTCGCAGGCTGGGGTTGACTGAGCTTGTCGGCCTGACGGGACTGGGGGAGAGTCGGGCGGTGGAACAGGTCATTCGGACGGGGCGGTTCCACACCCTTCAGTTACCGCTCAACGCATTATCACTCGCCTTCCCCCAGGAAAGCGATTCTGCGATTGGCGAATTGCCCCCGGCACCGATCATTGCGCTGTGCGCGTCTCTGGGGATGGGGGTTTTCGCGATTCGAGTCTTTGCCGGCGGAGCCCTAGCGCTGGCTCCCCCGAGTGAATACACCCACGTCACGAAGTTTTTCACACTGGATGTTTATCAGCGTGACGTGGAACGGGCGCGGAAACTGGTCCACCAGCTTCCGCAGGGAACGTCGCTCCCGGAATTCGCGGTCCGGAAGGTGCTGTCTTACCGGGGTGTCTCAGCGGCGATTCTCGGCTTCGGTTCTCCCAGCGAAATTGATGAGGCGCTGCGTGGGATCGATGGCGCGGATCCGGAGGAAAAAATGTCTCATTGATCGCAACGCGTGGAATCACCTATAATCCGCACCGCCGGAATCATCCCTCAAGTCTCCGCACGGAGGTTGAGGATTCCTCGCCGGCCAGGAAGAAGGTGTGACATGGAAGTTCGTGGACCAGGATCGATTTCGGGAGCGGTGCCAATCGGGCGGACAGCCCCGGCGGCTGCCCCTCCGCCAGCGGCTCCTGCGGCATTCGTCGCTCCGCGAGATGAAGTCGAGATTTCGTCGGCAGCGCGGATGCTCGACGCGGCCAGCCGGTCGCCCGGAGTGCGCGAACAGCGACTGGAACAGATTCGGGCGGCGATTGCCTCCGGAACCTATGAAACGCCAGAGAAGCTGGAAAGCGCCGTGGACCGGCTATTGGCGAGCCTCGCGGCCGAAGAGGCGTCTGGCAACTGATAACCGTCATGCCGCAAGGGAAACAACGTGAGTGAATTGACCGCGGTGGCGGTTAGCGTCAGTCCTGCGGACAAATTCCGCGAGTATCTGACGACCCGGGGAATGCGGCTCACGCCCGAGCGCAAAGCGGTTGTCGAGGAAGTGTTTGCGACGCATGAACATTTCGACAGCGACCAGCTTGTCGATCGGCTGTCCAGCCAGAAAGAGGGGAAGCGCGTCAGCCGCGCCACCGTCTATCGAACGCTGAATGAAATGGTCGAGGCGGGTCTGCTCCGTAAGGTTGCCCGTTCACAAAACCGCGACGTCTACGAACACGACTACGGCTATCCGCGGCACGATCATCTCATTTGCGGCAAATGCGGGTCGCTCACCGAGTTTGAGAACGCCCCGCTCGCGGGGATCCTGGAAAGTGTGGCGACCCAGCATGGGTTTCGGGTGACGGGGCATCGGCTCGAGGTCTATGGGATGTGCGCCGCGTGCAGTCGGCCCCCCCGGGCTCGGCACCGTAAACTGGACATGATTTGAGCGATTCATGATCGATTGGATTGTCCGTGGCGGAACCGTTGTGGATGGGACCCGCGCCCCCGCTCGACGTGCCGATGTCGCGATCTCCGGTGAGCGGATTGTTGACGTCGGCAATCTCTCGGGTGTGGCAGCCAAGCGGGAAATTGACGCAACCGGCAAAGTCGTGGCTCCCGGATTCATCGATCTGCACAACCATTCGGATGGCTGGCTGATTCGGGAAACGAATTTCGCCCCCAAGACGTGCCAGGGCTTCACCACGGAAGTCTTGATGGCGGACGGAATTTCGTACGCGCCTGTCCGACCACACAATGCCGCCGAGTGGATCTTCTATCTGCGGTCGCTTAACGCGCTTCGGCAAGACGAATACGAAGGTTGGGAATCGCTGGGCGATTACCTCGCAAGGCTGGATCGACGAACGGCGCAGAACTCCGCTGTCCACGTTCCGTACGCGAATTTGCGGGTCAATGCGTGCGGCTGGGGCCGGTCGTCTCCAGACGATTTTCAGCTTCGCGAAATTCGTGAAGCCGTCCGCAAAGGAATGGATGAAGGGGCGGTGGGGTTGTCGACCGGCCTCGACTACATCGCGCAGAGTTTCGCATCGACGGAAGAACTGGTCGCGGCCTGTTCGGCGATGTCCGATCGGCAGGGGTTGTATGTCACTCATGTGCGATACAAGCGCGGGTTGCTCGCGGCGCTGCACGAAGCAGTCGAAATCGCCTTGCGAGCCGAGGTTCCGCTGCACATTTCCCACTTGAAGGCGAGCGGCGGCGTCGAGATCGATCAGGTGCTGGA
This sequence comes from Planctomycetota bacterium, assembly GCA_026692825.1. Classification (GTDB taxonomy): domain Bacteria; phylum Planctomycetota; class Planctomycetia; order Planctomycetales; family Planctomycetaceae; genus UBA10511. The sequence goes on from JAPLOC010000068.1 coordinate 2,614, forward strand.
TTTTCTCGAACAGGCGCGACGTGAAGTCGATTTGTCGTTCGACGTCTATCCGTACCAGCCCGGTTCGACGATGTTGAATTTCCTGCTGCCGAACGAATGCTGGGAACGCGGCCCGTTGGCGGCGCTGGA
>JAPLOC010000069.1:0-3192 GCA_026692825.1 Planctomycetota bacterium
CAGGATTCGAGAATCCGCCCCCGAGTCACTGTCCTCCACGGACGATTTTGGTCCGCAGGGACAATACTATGTCACAATCACGGTCGCCCCGGCGGACGACGTCGCCGCGGTTCTGAAACTCCTTGCGGAAACAAAACCACTTTTCGTGGATGCGGCCGCGCGGGTGATTCTGCTCGGCGACATGGATCGGCTGCGTCCGCGAGCGACTGTGCCAGCGATATTTGACACGTCCTTCTTGCCCTAACTGACCGACGGATTCGAATTCCAGCGAACGACCGAAACGATGCTCAAGCTCTACAAACGGGTCAAACGGGTTCCCTATTTTCATGAAGCCTGGATCCGCGGCGCGAAGATCCACGAGCGCTGGGGGCGAGTGGGCGAACCGGGTCAGACGGCGGAACATGCCCGCGACAAGTCATTGAGCCGCGAGCAGGACCTGGAACGCATTCTGGCTCAACCGATCGCCGACGGTTTTGAGCCGATTGACGACGAAGACCTCGCGATACTGACGGTCGAATACGCGATCGACGGGATGGGGACGGAAGCCGATCTCAACAAGCGGCATCAACTCGAAACGCGTCTCGAAAAGCTGCTGGCGGCGACCGGCCTGGGGATTTGTGACGGCGGAAGCATCGGATCGGGAACGATGGAGGCGTGTTGCTTCGTTGTGGACTTCAAAATCGCAAAGCGCGTCATCGCGGCCGACTTGAAGGGCACGAAGTTTGGTGACTACTCGCGAATCGTGAATGAAGACGTCGATCCCCCCTCACTCCCCGAGCCGAATCCGAACGGCGGACAGCGCCTGCTGGTTCCTCCTTGGTCGATGTTTCAGGGACTTGCGCGCGATGACGCGCGGTGGCAACAGGGAGAGCCGGCACAGTTTCTGGCAGAGTGGACGGCGTGGTATCGGGAAATCGACACTGAGGCCCGCGAGTTGTACTCGACATTTTTCAACGAACCCCCCGGTTGGAGTGGGTTTTACAAGTCGTTCTGAAACTCACCGGAGATGTTTCCTGACCAGCGTCTGCAATTCTTCAACACGAAACGGTTTCCTTAGGAAATCAGTCAACGAATCGCTCGTGAACAGCGACTCGTCGATCTGGTCGGCGTAACCACTGGAGATGATGGCGCGAATTGTGGGGGCGACCATCCGCAATTCCCGCAGCGTTTCGGCCCCATCCAGCACGGGCATCTTCCAGTCGAGCATCACCAGTCGAACCGGATCGGGCTCGTTTCGAAAAATCTCGATCGCTTCCCGGCCATTGACGGCCGTTTTGACTGTAAACCCCAGTGACTGCAGAATGCGGGTCGCGAGCCGACGGATGCCGTCTTCATCATCCACGACCAGAATCGGGCCAGTGCCGTGCCATGATTCTGTCGTGACCACGGTTTTGGCCGCAGCGACTGGCGGCTTCGCAGGCTTCGGGAGGCGAACCCGCACGGTCGTTCCCTGTCCTTCGACACTTCGAATTTGAATCGCTCCGTGGTGACCGCGCACGATTCCCAGCACGACCGCCATTCCAAGCCCCCGGCCGGTGAACCGCGTGGAAAAGAACGGGTCAAAGATCTTCGATCGCGTTTCCGGTGACATCCCAGAGCCAGTGTCTTTCACTTCGAAGAAGACATACTCTCCCGCCGGGAGCGTGTCGGTCACGACCGAGACTCCGTCCGCATCGTCCGTGTAAAACTCCGTCCCCGTGGAAACGGAAATCACACCAGCCCGATCCCCAATCGCTTCCGCGGCGTTTGTCACCAGGTTCATCACCACCTGGCGAATCTGGGTCGGGTCGGCGTGCAGCAGCGGAATGGGATTGGCCAGTTGCAGGCGCATTTCACACTTCCGGGAAATCGACACCGTCAACAACTGCACCATCTCCCGCGCCAATTCCGACACGTTCACCGCGTCCAGCGTGAACAGGTTCTTCCCCGCGTAGGCCAGCATCTGCTGCGTCAGCTCCGCCCCCCGGCGAGTCGCGGTGACAACCTCTCCCAATAGGTTCTTGACGGGCGATTCCTGGGAAACCTGTTGATCAGCAAGCAGTGTGAAGCCCAGAATGCAGGTGAGCAGATTGTTGAAATCGTGCGCGATTCCCCCGGCCATCACTCCGAGGCATTCCAGTTTCTGGGCGTGTTGCAACTGACTTTCGAACTGCCGGCGTTCCGCTTCGATCCGCCGCCGTTCGGTCATGTCGCGAACGGTGAGCAACGCGAGCGGGTCGGGATCGGTGTGAATTCGGCTGACGGTAATATGCGCGGGAATCCTGCCAGCCGACGACTTGACCCAATACCCGTCGCTGCCGACGGTGCAGGTGGTTGTCTGGCACGCCTGAATCAGAACCCCCAGAGCGCGGGCATGTTCCGATTCGAACAAGGCCGGGAGCTTCAGTTCCAGCAACTGCTGACGCCGCAGTTTGCTGAGTTTTTGCGCCGCCGGGTTGACTTCAATGATTCGCAAATCACCCGGATTGATGACGAAAAACGGGTCGTGGGTTTCCCGGAAAACGCAATGCTCAATCTGCTGGATCTGTTGAGGATTCATTGTGACGGTGGAGACCCAGGCAGTGTCGTTTGATGTTTGGCCGCGGCTTCCACCAGTTTCGTGTGGAGTTGCCCGGCCCGATCCTTGTCCACAGCGCGCGCGACGTTCAGGGCACGCTGACTCGCTTCGACCGCCTCTTCGAATCTCCCCGCCCGCAAGAGCGCCGTCGCGCAGAGTTTGAGTGTGGTGTAATCCCGCTGCCTCGTCTTTTCGCAGGCAGTCTTCGCGAATTCGACCGCTTCCTCAAGATCGGCTTCGGAGGGGTCCGGTTGACTCGTCAACGCCCGGACCAGCGTGATATAGGGATAGATCTCGTCCGGAAAAGTCGCGATGGCGACGCGGGCATTGGCGGCGGCCCCCGCAAATTCTCGTGTGTGAAACAGAAACTGCGAACGGAAATTTCGCACAGAGTAGTCGCCCGGATCCAGCTCCACCGCCCGGTCAAACGCCTCCCGCGCCTCGTCGAATCGTTTGAGTTTGTACAGTGACCAGCCTTTGAACCCCAGCGCCTCCGCGCTGTTGGGATCCTGTTCCAGCACCAGGTCGAGTTGTTCGATCGCCGCCTCATAGTCCCGCATTGTGACGAACACGCTCGCCATTCCGAGCCGCGCTCCCACCTGTCTCGGATTCAGTTCCAGGGCGATTTTGGATTC
>JAPLOC010000069.1:3208-6760 GCA_026692825.1 Planctomycetota bacterium
AGCGCCATTCTCTCGTGGCAGCGCGGATCGGTCGGATCTTTTCCGAGCGCCTCCTGAAAGAAGTCCTCCGCCCGTCGGAGGTCCTGGGACTCGAGGGATCGCACACCGGCGTCCAACAACCGTTCGATCTCCGACTTCAACTTCAGCGCCTGGGCGGGATCGAAGAGCGGAATGTCGCTGAGGCTTGTCGCCGTCGCCAGTGGATCGCGAAGTGCCGCTCTCCCTGGTTCCGTCGGTGTGTCACGAACCGTTGGGCCCACCATCTCGGCGGCGGATTGATTCGGCACTTCGGGGGAAAATTCGGTCGGTGGGGCGACTGCCGGCAGAGTGGCGACCAGGCTTCGGTCTGCCGAAAGTGGTGAGGTAACCAGTTCCAAGTCGGACACGCGCCGCGACCGCACCATCAGAAAGGACGCGAGCGAGATCAGGATGGCGACCGTCGCCAACATTCTGGTGTACGCATTGCGTGGCAACCGTCTAGGCGTGGTGCTCGCCGCATCCAACGCCGCATGGAATGCCGCGAAATCGGGAAATCGTTCGTCCGGATCTTCCCGAAGCGCCCGTTCCAGCACCGCGTCCACTGCGGGATGAAACTGCGGATTGAGCTGGGAAACGGGCTTGAACGCTCCCAAAGGACGTTTCCCGGCGAACAGCTCATAGGTGATGACTGCGAGCGCGTACTGGTCGGCCCGGGAATCGACCGGCAGTCGCGACCGCTGTTCGGGCGACATGTAGTCGTAGGTTCCCAGGACCTGAACAGTCCGGGTGAGCATCCCCAGTTCGGTCTCCACGCTCGCGACACCAAAGTCTGCGATCTTGATCGCGCCCTGTTCATCGAGCAGGACATTCTCGGGCTTCAGATCTCGATGAACGACTCCCGCCTGTTCCATCGCCGCCAGCGCCTGAATCACTTCCGAGAGAATGTCTCGCAACTCGGTCCGCGAAAATTCGCGTCCCGATTCCATCCGCTGCCGCAAGTTACCGCCGCTCGCGTAATCCATCACCAGGTAGGGGGCCCCCTGGTGAAAGCCAGTACCGCGGATGTTGATAACGTGACGGTGCCGAATCCGTTCCAAGATCCGGATTTCCCGCTGGAACCGTAATTTCGCTTCGTGGGTGGCGTCAGCGTGTGCGCTCGCGAGGAGTTTGATCGCGACTTGCTCCCCCGTCCGCTGACACCGCCCCAAAACCACGCGCCCCATCCCTCCCGACCCGATTTCGCCAACCAGGTCATAACCCGGAATGGTGAACTCCTCGGGATTTAAGGCCGGCGGATTTGAGTTGAGGTCATTCATGATGACGCACCGTGACGCGACCGATTCGGTCATCACGTCACTTCCGGCAGTTCGAATCCTTTGCGGTATTCGCGGGTGAACAGTCGATTCGCCTCGGCGTCGGACGAAAGTTCGGATTGGGGATCGATCGTCAGTTCCCGACCCAGAATGTACTTTGTCGCCGCGTAGTCGACGTTGTTCTCCGCCAGATGCGCCTCGAAACTGTCGAACGTTTGTGTGACATGCTTGTTGTCTCCGAAGCCGTTCGGCCGTGTTCCCGCGGAGACCACGCTCCCGGTTCGTAGCGAGACATTCCCCAGATGGGCCAAGGAGCTCGACAGGTGGCCATCCTCAATGTCGAGGTGCAGATCCTTGTGATTTCGGCTGCGAATCGCCTTCACAAAGTTCGCGAAGTGGGCCTGGTAATCTCCGCCGCTCCACTTGCCCAGTTCTTTGCCGTCGTAGTCAAACGCGATTCCCGAAGTGTAATTCGGACCGACCGCGTAGCCTTCGGTTCCAAACCAGATGTTGGCGGCACCGTTAAACCCTCCGCTGTGCAATCCGAATGTGACCGGGGTTTTGATGGGCAAGCCGCGCACGTCGGAAATCAGCGACGCGTCGTCCCACTGGTAAACCGTGACCTGGCTGTTCGCGACGTCGCCATTGTCGATGTAACCGAGGCGTCCCCCCACGCTGATCACCTTCTTCGGCAGCTCGTTCTTTCCAAGACCCCAGCGGGCCTTGTCGAGTTCGTGCGGGTTCTGGTTTCCCAGGTCGCCGTTGCCGGTCGCGAAGACCCAGTGCCAGTCATAATGCAGCCGTTTGCGCACGGGGACGACATTCGGCGCCGGTCCGCACCACAAATCGAAATCGAGTCCTTCGGGAATCGGGGCGGGAGTCTCGACCAGTCCAATGCTGTCGCGACGGCGGTAACAGATCGCCCGGGCGTGAGCGACCTTTCCGATTTTGCCGCTGTGAACGAACTCCAGCGTCTGCCGCATTCCCGTCATGCTGCGGCTTTGAACCCCCATCTGGCACATTCGGCCCAGTTTTCGCGCCCATTGGGTCATCGCGCGTCCTTCGTGGACGTTGTGGCTGCACGGCTTTTCAACGTAGACGTCTTTTCCCGACTGCATCGCCCAAATTGCCATCAGGGCGTGCCAGTGGTTGGGGGTCGCGATCGAGACGGCGTCGATGCTCTTGTCTTCCAGCAGTTTTCGCACGTCCTGGACGTACCGAGGGGGAGTCTTCAGGTCTTTGAAGCGGCCGACGTGTTTTTGAAAGGCGGCGGGATCGCAGTCGCAGACAGCCGCCAGCTCGACGTCGGGGTTTCGCAGCCATTCACCGATGTGCGCCCCCCCTTGTCCGTTGCAGCCAATCACTGCCACCCGCAGCTTCTCATTGGGGCCGACACTCCGCGCCGGCGCGGTTTCCTGAGCCACACCGATTCGGGGCCCACCCAGTGCCAAGGCCGCGACGGCTGTGGAGACAATCTGGTCGATGAACTCGCGACGATGGATGGCGTTGGGCAGCATGGATGTCTCCTTCGGGCGGCAAACAAGAACAAGCCAAGCGGTCGGCAGGGAGGGGACCGCAGGTGAAATGATACGTCACTTTCCCGCAGATTGCGCCCCTTCCACCCCGGGGTGATGAAAATTCGGACTTGCCGCGTGTTTCTTAGGATTAGGATCGTGATGCGCAGTAATCGAGTACTGTCGTGCGGTGTCCAGACCCCATCCGGCTTGTCCGGATGGTGAATCAGATCGGTAGCTAGACACCGTGGGATTGAAGACGGGACCCCATCCACCTTGTGTGGATTGGTGAACAAGAACTTCGCTTTGTCAGACACGCTCCGGTCGAATAATGGATTCGGCGAGTTTTTCTCCGGAATTCATTGGTGGCGTTTTTCACGCGTTTTTCAACATGCTTCCAACGTGTTCGACAGAGCGAGGATCTGATTCACCATCCACCCGAGGTGGATGGGGCCTGGCCCGAATTCCAGTATCTTCTTTAGCCGCCGATCTCGTTCACCATCCGGACGAGCCGGATGGGGTCTCCTGGCGCATGTCTCATGAATCCCCCGATCGCGCCGTCGGGACGGCGCAACAAAAAATGCGAACTCACAACGCGGAAAACCCAGGCGTCAATACCGAATTTTCATCACCCCACCTCCGCCCCGCCGATTGCGCTCACGGGAGCAATCCGTTTTTGACGCACAATCTCATTGCACTGACCTACAAGAAGTTTTTTAGACAGGATGAAGAGGATGAAAGGGATG
>JAPLOC010000070.1 GCA_026692825.1 Planctomycetota bacterium
CCGGCTTTCGCCCGCTGTTCAATGGCAAAGACCTGAAGGGGTGGCACAAGAACCCCGAGAAGATCGGCCATGGAACCGGTGGCCAGTGGGTCGTGGTGGACGGCGCGATTGAAGGGGAGCAGGATCCCCCCGGAGGTGGCAATGGCGGCATCATCCTGAGCGACGAGGTGTTTGGCGATTTTGAGGTCGTGTTCGAGACCAAGCCCGACTGGGGTCCCGATTCCGGCTTCTTCATGCGCAGCACCCCCAAAGGGAATTGCTACCAGATGATGATCGATTACCACGAAGATGGAAACGTGGGAGAGATCTATCGGGAAGGACTCGACGGAGCGTCGAACCGGACGTTTGATCTGTTCGGTGTCTATACGGATCCCGACCGCAAGAACCTGAAAGAGATCGTCGCGCGGCCACGGAAGGCAGCCAAGCCGGAAGAGAAGATCGGCGAATCGCGGTTTCCGCTCGTCGACTGGAGCCGGATCTGGAAGCTCAACGACTGGAACACTGTCCGCTGCCGGGTGAAGGGGAATCCCCCCTCGATCACCACCTGGATCAACGGCGCGCTGATCACCGAGTACACCAGCGACAAGAAGTTTGAAAACGTGATGGGAGACAAGGGACACATCGCGTTTCAGGTGCATGGCGGCGTCGGTGCCTGGCCCAAGGGGGCGAAGGTCCGGTTCCGCAACGTGCGCATCAAGGAACTGTAACTGGGTGCCACCCAGACGTGTGCTGCCGCAGTTTCACATCGTTTCATCTCGCCCCGTTCCACCACGGAGCCGTCGCATGTTCGACCGTCTGACGTTTCTCAAAATCTGTCTGCTCGGTTGTCTGTCGTTCGTCGGTCACGCGGTGGCCAGGGGTGACGAACCTCCTCCGCCGCCGCGACCTCCCGCTCCGGTGGAACCGGAACAGACGGTCGAGCAGTTGACCGAGTCGGCGAAGAAGTCGATCGTGGTGATCTCGTTCACCGGGCGCGACGGGCGGAATTCGGGGCTGGGGACCGGGTTCGTCATCTCGGCGGACGGGCTGATCGCGACCAATCTGCACGTCATCGGCGAGGGCCGGCCACTGAACGTGCAGACGAGCGACGGTCGTAATTTCGAGGTGAAGAGCATTGAAGCGTTCGACCGCCACGTTGATCTGGCGCTGATTCGCGTCGATGCCACAGACCTCCCAGCGCTCCCCCTGGGAGATTCCGACGCGATTCGCCAAGGTCAGTCGGTGATCGTGCTGGGGAATCCTCGGGGACTCAAATACAGCGTCGTGGCGGGGGTGATCTCTGGCGTGCAGGAGATCGATCGCAAGACGATGCTGCAGCTCGCGATTCCGATTGAGCCGGGCAATAGCGGCGGCCCCGTTCTCGATCGGCAGGGACGTGTGCTGGGGGTGGTGACGATGAAATCCCTGGTGACCGACAACCTCGGTTTCGCCATGCCCGTCCACGAACTCAAGAACTTGCAGGAGAAACCCAATCCGACGTTGATGTCCCGCTGGCTGACGATCGGCGCGCTCGATCCCCAGGAGTGGACCGCGCTGATGGGTGGCCGTTGGAAACAGCGGGCGGGACGGATCCTCGCGGAAGGGGCCGGCAACGGATTTGGCGGACGGACCGTCTGTCTGTCGACCGCCCCCGTCCCCGACGCGCCGTTTGAAATCGCCGTCAGCGTGAAGCTCGATAACGAAGAGGGGGCGGCCGGCCTCGCCTTCTGTAGCGATGGCGGAGACAAGCATTACGGGTTTTATCCCTCCGGTGGGAAGCTGCGGCTGACCTGTTTTATGGGTCCGGATGTCAATTCCTGGCCCGTGCTGGCCGACGTGCGTTCTGAACACTATCGCCCGGGGGAGTGGAATCACCTCAAGGTGCGGTTCCAGCCCAAAAAGATCGAGTGCTTCGTGAATGGCAAACTCGTGATCGAGTCGACCGACGAACGACTGACGGCGGGCCGGGTTGGGCTGGCGAAGTTCCGCAATACGATCGCGGAATTCAAAGGGTTTCGTGTGGGGAAAGAACTGCCGAGCGACTCCCCGGCTCCGGAGCTGCTGGCCCGTCTGAACGAGTTGACTGCGGAGATCGGGGCGCGTCCTTCGGGCGGACGCGAGCTGGCGAGTCGACTGGGAGAACAGGCGAAAGGGAGCCAACCCGCGCTGCGGGAGCGAGCCCGCGAACTGGATCGGCAGGCGGCGCAGCTTCGACAGGCGGCGCAGGTAGTTCACGAACAGGCGGTGATCGAACAGTTGGTCGGCCTGTTCTCCCGTCCCGAGGAAGAGATTGAACTGTTTCGGGCGGCGCTGCTGGTCGCGCAACTCGACAACGAGGAAGTCGATGTGGAATCGTACCTGGGTGAACTCGACCGCATGGTGCGGGAGACATCGAAGGATCTCCCCGCCGACGCGACCGATCCCGTTCGACTCGCCGCCCTCAACAAATACCTGTTCTCGGAATGCGGTTTTCACGGAACACGGGGTGATCATTACGATCATCGCTCGAACAGTTATGTGAACGAGGTGCTGGACGACCGGGAAGGATTGCCGATCACGCTGTCGGTGATCTATATCGAAATGGCGCGCAAGATCGGGGTGAAAGTGGTGGGGGTCGGCCTACCGTCGCACTTCGTCGTGCGGCACGAGCCGACCGAGGGGCCGAGCCAACTGATCGACGTCTATGAGCGGGCGGCCAACCTGTCGCGCGAGGAGGCCGACGCGCTGGTGAAGGCGAACCTCGGTCGACCATTGCAATCTTCGGACCTGGAATCGACGACAAAACGGACGATGATCATCCGCATGCTGACCAACCTCCGCGGCCTGGCGGAACGGCAGCGCGACCATGAATCGCACATCCGCTACCTTGACGCCATCATCGCACTTGACCCCGATGCCGCCGACCCGCGCGTCCGCAGGGCGATTGTCCGCTTCATGCTCGGGCGTCGCGACGACGCGCTCGCCGACGCGAACTGGCTGCTGGACAAAAAGCCTGACGGGATCAACCTCAACCAGGTGGAAGACCTGCGACAAGCGATTCTGCGGGGCGATCGTTAGGGAGCCGTCCAGAAACAATATCGCGGTGAGGCGCGTGGAATAGATTCCACGCTACGGACTCCTGCTGCCAGTTCCTCCGGACCATGTCTCCCACGCCGCGAAAAATGACGGTTTGATTCTAGGTTGGCGGTGCCGTTCGGCGGTCAAATGCCTCCCCCAAACGACTCGCCCGGCATTTTTTTCAACGGCCCGCTTGGAGGCTATGTTGTCTGCCACGGCCAGCGAGCGCAGCGAGTCGACCGTGTGAGCGTCTACGGACATTGTGGTTGGGATTCGGGCGATCCTTGCCCCGAAGCGGGCCGTTGTAAAAATTCTGACCGAACTGCGAAATGTGGTTGTGCGGCTCTGCGAGTGCGAACGACCGACGGAAAGAATTGGACAGGATGAAGAGGATGAAAGGGATGAACAGGATGGAGTTGCTCGCCATTCCGGCTCTCTGGATCAGTGCCTGAAATCGAAAAACCCCCAATCCCCACGATCGACAGTCGCCACAGCAATCCTGTCCATCCTCTTCATCCCTCTCATCCTGTCAAAAAATTCAACGGCCCTGCAAACGTCTGCGGAAAGTGTGCCTGGGATTCGGGTGATGCTAGCCCCGAAGCGGGCCGTTGATTTTTTTCTTGTGCGCGGTCCCCTGGGGTATTTAGACTTTCTCCCAACAGTCAACCAAACTCTCGCCGCGCGGAGCATTTCCCATGCGACTAACGCCCCCCCGCATTTCCAGCCAACGGAAGCGTTTCTGGACCGCCCTGCGATGGATCGTTGGGAAATCGTCGACTCCCCGTCGTTCGAACCGGTTCGCACACCGGTTGGGATTCGTTGTTGAGGCTCTGGAAAACCGGCTCTTTTTGAGTGCGACCGACACGCTGTTGAGTTCGGTGATCTCGGCACTACCTCCGTCGACTGTTCAAGTCGGGGGGGATGGTTCGCTCTATTTCCGATTGGGGAACCAGGCCGATGCGGGTGTCTTTCGGGGACAGGGAGGTGTGGCACTCGAAGGGGGCGGAACCGACGTCGACCAGGCGTTTCAATGGATGATCGGGCGGATGGGAGGCAAAGGGGACTTACTGGTTCTGCGGGCCGACAACAGTGACGGTTACAACTCCTACATCTACGATTTCGGCGGGGTCAATTCGGTTTCCACACTGGTGGTTCCCAATCGGGCGGCGGCATTTGACCCGTTCATCACCCAGGCGATTCTGAACGCCGACGCGGTTTTTATCGCTGGCGGGTCACAAAATCTGTACCTCGACTACTGGAAAGGGACTCCCGTCCAGTCGGCGCTCACCGCCAACATCGCGCGGGGTACGCCGGTCGGCGGGACGAGCGCCGGCACCGACATCCTCGGGCAATTTATCTACTCGGCGGACTACAACAGCATTCGTTCCGCCGCCGCTCTGACCGATCCGTTTGATCCGAGCATGACATTCGACCGGAACTTCGTCGCCCCCGGTCTGATTCCCTCACTGAGTAACACCATTCTCGATACGCACTTTCAAAATCGCGACCGCGAGGGTCGCATGGTGTCGTTCCTGGGGCGGGTCGACGGGATGGGATGGTCGGTCAACAACCGGCCGATGGGGATTGGCATCGATCAGGAAACCGCCCTGCTGATCGCCCCCAATGGGCAAGCTCAGGTTGTCGGCAATTCGGGGGTCCGCGCGACGCAAGGGGTCGAATTCCTGCAAACTCCCGGACTCCCTCAAGTCATTCAGCCGGGGCAGCCGTTGACTTACTCCACCCTCAATGGACTCGACGTGCCGGTCGGGGGAACCTTCAATCTGAGCAATTGGAGTACGAGTTTTGCCAACCCTGGGCCAAACAGTGTTCCGTTCACGGTTTCTGTCGACAAAGGTGTGCTGACCCGCAGCGGTCCGATCGTCTCGGTGACTTCGAGCATCGTTCCCAGTTCGACAACATCCACTCCCAGCGACCCGGCACCGTCGTTCCAGCATCACCCCCACGTCGTTCACCGACAGTTTCAACAGTGTGCCGGGCAGGATCGTCAGCCTGCGGGATGCAGTCTACGCGGCCAACAACAGCACCGCGGCCGGGACGGTCACCATCAATCTGCGGCCCGGGACTTACTCCCTTTCCATTCCCCCCAACGGGGTGGAGGATGGGACGACAGGGGATCTGATCGTCCGGAATTCGCGACACTCCCTGTTGATCAACGGTGGTGGAACATCGGGTCCGGCGGCGACATTGATTGATGCGAATGCGCTCAATGATCGCATTCTGCAGATCCAGACTGGCGCCACGGTCGCCTTGCAGAATCTGATTTTGACCGGAGGCGTCGCGCACGATGACGGTGTGTTTGGCCAGGGACCAGCACGGGGAGGCGCGATCCTCGACAATGGCCAGTCGCTGACCTTGAACAACGTGTGGGTGGTGGGCAACGACGCCGAGGCCGCGCCACACGGCGATGCGCAAGGAGGTGGCATTTACGCCGCCGGTGGCAGCCTGTCGATTTACCGGTCATTGATCGCGACCAACCGCGCTGTGGGGGGCTCGAGTTCGAGCAGCAGCGGTGGAGAGGACGGTGGTCGGGGTCAAGGAGGGGGACTCTATGCCGCCAGTGGGGCGGTCATTTTGGGGGTGCCGGGCCTGCCGGTGAAGGTTTTGTCGAACCGCGCGGTCGGCGGCAGTGGCAGTTCAGGGTCCAGCGGAGGGAACGGTGGCGATGCTCAGGGAGGCGGGATCTATCTGGGTGGGGGCTCATTGGCTCTGACCGTGAACATGGCCTCCGCCGTGATCTCTTCGAATTTCGCTCAGGCCGGTACCGGGGCGTCCGGAAGCAGCGGATACGGGGGAAATGGCGGGTCGGCTCAAGGGGCCGGTCTATTCATCGCGCCGGGATCTGTCTCGGTGGTCGTCAACTCCGTGGGAGATCTCTTCACCTTCAATCGCGCCACGGGGGGCGATGGGGGTTCGGGTTCGAGTGGCAATGGGATCGGTTTGAGAACAACGTCGCGCTTGGGGGGAACGGCGCGGATGGGGGATTCGCGGCGGGTGCTGCCATCTTCTCTAGTGCGAGGCTGGCGATGACCTCCACGGTGTTGGCGCGTAACGTCGCGTTGGGGGGAGCCGCCACCTCGGCTGCTGCCAACGGGCTGGGAGGACCGGGAGTCGGAGCGGGACTGGCGGCTCTGTCGGGTTCGCTCGACTTGGTGGCGAATGTGTTCAGTTCCAATTCCGCGATCGGAGGGCGTGGTGCGGACATTGAACAAGGCGTATGGAAAGGTGTGGGAGGGAACGGTGGCGAAGGAGTCGGGGGAGGACTATTCACTCTCCAAAGTGTCGCGAGTGTCCGGTCAACGTCCGACACGTTTGTCCTCAACTCCGCGACGGGGGGGCGGGGAGGAAACGGACCGACCGGCGGCGCAGGGGGGAGGGCGACCGGTGCGGGAGCAACGGTGATCGGAGCTGCGATTACGATGCGTGCCGATGTCGCGGTGAACAATTCGGCGGTCGGCGGAAAGGGCGGTCAGGCTTCAACCGATGGTCAGGGAGGTTCAGGTGGTTCGGCGATCGGGGGAGGATTCGCGATTGAGCGCACCACGGACAACGGAACCTTCGTCTTCCAATCCAATGTGATTCAGTCGAACACCGCGCGAGGCGGTGTTGGGGGTGGGGTATTCCGTAACGGAGTTGGCGGTGCAGGCGGAAACGCGCAAGGAGGCGGGCTCGCCTTTTTTGGTGTCGCCACGTCGCTCGCGTCGAACACGATTCTGTTCAACTCGGTCTTCGGAGGTGCCGGCGGATTCGCTGGCACGAATGGCGCTCTGGGATCCGCGAAAGATCCCAATGTGTTCAGCAGGTTGGGTTCGATCTTCTTTTAAAAACAACGGCCCGCTTCGGGGCTAGGATCGCCCAAATCCCACCCACCATGTCCGTAGACTCTCGCACGGCCGCGTCGCTGCGATCGCTGGCCGTGGCACCCAACTCAGCGTCCAAGCGAGCCGTTAACTTTTTAGACAGGATGCAAGGGATGAAGAGGATAGACATGATTTCTGAGGCGGCAGTCGATCGTGTGGATTGGGAGTTTTTTGATTT
>JAPLOC010000071.1 GCA_026692825.1 Planctomycetota bacterium
AGTACTTGGGACTCGGGGCGTTCGTTGAAGTCGACTACACTGAGCCGGACATCAAATACACGCTGATTGATCTGTCGAGCACGAATGATCCCGATACCGGTGACATCTACAGCGGTCTCGATCGGTTCAGCCGGATCAAGGACTGCCGCTGGTACAACTACGGGACCAGCACCGACGCCGTGCGGATCAAGCACGGCTACGATCGAGCGGGAAACCGCCTCTACCGAGAAGATCCGGTGGCAGCCAGCTACGGCAAGGCGTTTGACGAACTGTACGCTTACGACCGCACCTACCGATTGATCGACATGCAGCGGGGGACGCTGAACGGGTCAAAGACGCGAATCACCGGCGGATCGAAGACGTTCGAGCAGTGCTGGACGCTGGATGCGACCGGGAACTGGCAGGGGTTCCGGGAAGATTCGGATGGGAACAGTTCGTGGGACCTCGTGCAGGCTCGTTCCGATAACAAGGTCAATGAGATCACCGGGGTGACGAACTCGGTCGGGTCGGCGTGGACCGCACCGGCGTACAACCGGAACGGGAACATGACGACCGTTCCGCAGCCAGCGGACCCGACCAAAGGGTTCTCCGCGACGTACGACGCGTGGAATTGGCTGGTCAAACTGGTCGACGTGCCGACGGACCAGACCGTCCAGGAGAACGCCTATGATGGGAGGACGTTCCGAGTGGTCAGGAAGTCGTACACCTCCGGAGTTCTGAGCGAGACCCGCCAGCTGTTCTACTCGACCGGTTGGCAGGTGGTGGAGGAACGGGTGGGGGCTGCCACAGCCGCCGAACGGCAGTTCGTCTGGGGGCTGCGGTATCTCGACGATCTGATTGTTCGGGATCGAGACACTACCGGAGGCGGATCACTTATTGAGCGGCTTTATGCACTGCAGGACGCCAATTGGAATGTAATGGCTATCTCCAATTCGGCAGGAGTAACACAAGAGCGATACGCGTATTCTTCGTACGTAACTCCCGTGGTCTCAACGGGGACCATTGGCACCCGTAGCTCTTCGAGCTATTTGTGGGAAGTGCTCTATGGCGGCTACCGATCGGACTCGTCCAGCGACCTCTACTCAAATCGTCACCGCACCTATGTCCCACTTGCTGGCATTTGGCTGGCGCGAGACTTAATTGTGTATAGCGGGGAAGACTTCAATCTCTATCAGTATTGCCAATCTGCTCCTCAAATGTTTGTCGATCCGTTGGGGCTCGTTATGTGGCCGACGCACTATTATCGCGATCCCGACACTGGAGAACTTATACCAATACAAGTTGATAGACCGCACTTCGACCCATCCGACCTCTTCCCGGCTAGTGTAATTGTTTCTGTGCCACTTCGAGTCTGGCGACTGGGTTACCTAGGTGCAAGATTTTTTCGTGCATCAGCCACTCCTATATTGGCTCGTCTTGCTGCGGCGCGAGCCGCTCTGGGCCAGGTATCCGGATCCGCGCTTGGTGGAGCCTTAGGGACAGTTGCTTTGTTGGCGAATCCAAAGCATTTCCGTCCCTCCATGGTGAATACCACCACAGAGACACGGTATAAGTATAAAAATTGCTGCGTGACAAGACACTTTAGATCAACGAACCCTGAGCACGACTATTTAGTGAATTTCCTACAAGGGAATCTTATGGCGACATTAATTGTTGCCCCAGATGGAACGCCTTGCGAATTCGACGGTGGAATTCCGCCTGATGTTTTTGAAGCAAAGTCTGGGCACGAGTGGTTATCCGATCATGGGGCTCTCAATTCGTCTAATTTTATTGCGAGAGGAGTGAAACTTCACGAGCAGTTTTCTAGGTGTCGCTCAGTCGCAGAACAATGCGGTTGCACATATTCGCTATTTGTGGACAATAGTCAAGCGCTCGAGGGATTTCGTCTGTATTTCGGACGATACTTTGACCAAATGGCTAGTGTGGACTTTTAGGCCCTAAGTTAGGCTACAGGTGGATTTCATGCCGCACAAGAAGAGGGGGACGAATGAGACGATTGCCGCAATTAGAAAGCTCGGGGGAATGGTATCGGAACACGAAGGCATAAAGGTGTCGTTGTTCGGAAACTTCTGGACGAGCGAAAGATTTTATTTGTCTGGCTCGGCTCAGGAATTGTTGCGGCGACTTTCACCATTCGACGAACTCATCATTGGATACTGTCAGCTTGAAGACCAAACATTAGAAAAGGGCTGGCAATCCGTTCGTTGACCATATGGAATTCGGTAGTTTCACCGAATTCCATGGATTTCGTTGGACGAATTTCTGAGCTGAATGCGCTAAAACTCGATCAGATTGGGATGCAGAATGACTGGATCGATCCGATTTCGCATTTGCAGCTTATCGGCCTCGACCTCTCCTCAAACAATTTGACCAGCGGCTTTCTCCGAGTACTGCACCACCCCAAGCTACTCAGAAAACTGCGAGTCTACAATAACCCCATGACCTCCGATGGTTTTGAGTACATCACCCAGTATTCAGGATTGGAACGTCTTGACTTGACTAGAACACAAATCAGAAGCAGCGATTGTGCACACATCAAAACACTTAGCTGCTTACAGGAACTCGATCTATGGCACTGCAAAGGCATCGACGACACATCCGTTCCATTGCTTGTTCAAATGCCTTGGCTGAAAAAAGTCGTTGTCGCATCTTCGGGTTTGTCACCGTCGGCTGGGAGGGAACTCCAGCGGTCTTTACCTCATACAAAGATAGTCACGAAGATCGGAAGGCGATCTAGTTAGTCGTGACGAACAGAAGATATGCGCGACAGTACACGGAACCATGACTTTCGAGGTGCACAATGGGAGAATGGGTGTCGGCGACATTTGTCGAATCGGAAAACCATGAACAAATTCGCGGAGGTTGTCTCAGTGTGCTCGGTGAGGAAGGTTGGGGTCTGGAGTCGGATGCCATTCATTACTGCCGCACGGCGGCAGGGCACTGGTTAACGACGGGGTCCAATCGCCTCCACGATAAAGAGATGCGGCTGTTACTGATCCTGTCCGGAGCATCCGGTTGGAGTATCATCAAGTCAATTCCCCAAGGATTTCTGATGCGGGCAAGGAGCGAGGCATTCCGTGCTCGGCTGTCGGAAATGGCTTTTGTTGTTGGCGCCTACTGCACGGGGATTGAATTGGAAGATGGTGCGAATACAGTGCTTCTCGAAGCGGATGGATCGGGTCATGTTCAGTCACATGGACTGATGATGGAAGAGGAGGATCGCCTCATGCAACCGAAGATCGAATTGATGATTGAACGTCCCGACAGTCGGTTGCCATCGGAATCTTCCGCTCGTAGGGCGACGGTCGTACGTCGCGCGCTTCACGGCAAGGTGCAGGCAGCTCTTGACCAGGATCCCATAATGGGTTTTCAGTTCGCGAATGCGCTTGTTGAAGCACTTGGCGGAACGGATTCTGTCACCTTGTCGAGGTTCTGGTATTCCTTCGTAGCGGGCGATTCGTCAGGACCATCATCGGTTCGTGAATCGTTGCTTTTGAGTAAGAGTCTGGCTGATCCGTCGCCCTGACGAGTTCAGCCTCCCGGTACAAAAACGAACACGACTCAAAAACGCCGAGCCATCGATGAATGAGTGATCATCAGCCGAGTCGCATTTCAAGCAGAAACCAGTCGTGTGCGATCGCCAAATCGCCCGATTCAGCCTCGAAATACGCTCCGGTCGACGCTCGGTGCGCACCTTCAGCGCTCTTGACCCCAGGTGTCGAGAATCACCGTTGCACTCAAAACTGTCAATCGCAGCGCAAAACGGTACCACTTTCGCAGCCTGGATGGATCCGCCCAATTGTACAGCATGTTCTTCGCCACGAAATCACTTCACCTTACGCTGAGTGAGTTTGTGGCGAAGAGCATGCGCCGCTCGCACCCACGGGGTGGCTCGTTCTGGCTTCGATATTGGTACCACCTGAAATTGCTACTGACAGCACTCACGCCGCTCGCCGATAGCTCGTCAACAGCGAGCCGAGCGACTCATCGCAGACGATTTCGCCGATTTAAGCCACGACCGGCACCTCCCAGGAATCCGCCCCGAGCGTCACCTTTCCCCACACCCTGGTGTGGCCGGTCGCGGTGGTAATACCGGAATGCATCACGGCTGCGTCAGTCGTAAATTCAGGGGGAAACGACAG
>JAPLOC010000072.1 GCA_026692825.1 Planctomycetota bacterium
ATCGGTTGACCGGTACATCGAAGGAGCGTACATGATGGCCGCGCTGCCTTCGATTTATTTTGATACGCGGGGAACGAAATGGACCGTTCCTCGGAAATGGCTCGACGCCCGGCGTGGCCTGCTGGCAAAAGCCCAGGAGATTGCGCCGGACGACCCTCGAATTTGGCGCAGCAGGGCCTATCTCGAAGTGGAATATGTCGTGGATGGGGCTGTGCCTCTACCGCAGCGGCACACACTGGCGATGCTGCGCGAGGCGCAGCGCCACGACCCCGACAATGCGCTGTACGATTACCTTGCGGCCCAATATCTCGAAGGAGGCCATGGTCTTATGAGGCCGGCGATCCTTGGGCATCACGACGAAAAGCCCAGTGACGACGGCCAGTGGTTTCTGCGACGCATGCCGTCCATCGGGAAGCTCCCGTTCGCGGCTGAGGCAGCAGACCGGCACCTACTGCAGCGACGTTGCCTGGCGCGACTGCGCCTCTCGCCAACGGAACGCCAGGAAATTGCTCGTGAACTGCTGTGGCATGACCAAAATCTGTCTGTTCTCGAAACTGTCGGTGAACAAGTCGGATACGGTCCGTACTCGAATGATACGTGCTGGGGCGTGATTGGCAACAGCGTCACTGCGGACGTGATCCGGCGACAATTCACGCTGCACGGTACCAGTTCGCCGAGGATCGATGTTGGCCTGCGGAGTTTGGACCACGTGAGCCTCCAGAATTCCAAATTTGCGGCAGTCACTCGTCATGCGCCTGAAGGCGAATTGGAGAAGTTCGAGCGTCATTTGCACACGCTGATCCAAGAACTTCATGCGGCTGAAATCGCCGGCAGACGACTGCGGGAGAATCTTCCGAAGTGGACGATCAAAATGCCAAAGTTCTCGAGATTGACTCGCAGTTTCGCGATCCTGGTCTCCTGCGCGCTCGTGGCGTTGGGGAGTGCGGGAATTCCGTTGCGAAATTGGCGGCAGGCACCCCCAAGTTCGGAATCCGGTGGGAAGTTGTGGATCCGTTTGATCGTGACATTGACCGGTGGAATCGCGATTGCCCTTGGCCTGTCGAGCACAGTCTTTTTTTGTGATCAAGTGCCAGTCGTGGCGTTCGTCGTCGATCTCATTCTGTGGATTCCTGCACTGACAACCGTACCGGTCGGCGTCTGGGCGTTCTTACGCTTGCTCAAACTCCGCCGTCGACGAGTTCGAGCCGTAGGACTGATCCTCGGAGGCCTGTTCTGCGTCGATTGGGGAATACTTTATTGGAGTGTCGTCTCGAAGGCCAGGTGGACCGTTGCGAGTGGCGTGACGAATGTGAGTCACTTGATTATCAACGGCGGTCCATTCAAATCAGAAATCGGCAGTTACGTGTGGTCCTATAGAGAAGGTACTAAGTCCATGTGCGACGGACTTATGGAAGCCGCGATTCTTTTGATTATCCCGTTGGGTGTCGTCCTTGCCGCCGGAATGTTTTGGGCCGCCGTCGTCATGACCACACCGGGGACTGCGGGGCGATCATTGTGGGACTGGTTGATTGCCCGGACGTCAAACATCACGCCCGAATTGGTTGCACCGCGTACAGGTTGGTTCCAGTCGATGCTTCGCGAAACCAGTCGCGGCTGGTTGACTTTGGGGCTTTGGCTGCTGACCTTCTCGCTGGTCACGACCGGACTCCAGATGCAGTCTGCTGAAGTGATCTACCAGCGGGAGTTCGGGACCGGAGCGACGCCGGAGAGATTGTGGCAGGAATATCAGTGGTTTTTGCGGAACCGAAGCGCGAGTAATAATTGATGAACCCCGGTACCACCCACCAGCCAGCCTGAGAGAACTGTGGCAGATCGCCGGAACCTCTGTGAGCGGAATCTGTAACGGACCGCTCGCATTTGACCCAACGGCCACGACGCATTTCCTACGAATGATTCCGCACAACGCGTGGTCACTTGCTGTCCAGCAAACGGTGACACGATTCGGAGGGCGACTTTCCATTTCTGACTGGTGGGTGTCACCGGGCTCCCTATGAACAAGGAGCTGCGTCGTCATTTGTCGGCATGAACCGAATGGAGCGGCTAATGAAGTTGTTCCGTCTCGACACGACAAGCCGGAATCGCCGCTCGCACTTTGTCCAGAACCGACCGAATCTCAGTGATTTCGACGTTCTGACGTTTTAGGTAAACATTTGCTGGTATCGATACAACGACTTCCTCCAGATGTTCGAGTGACATGAGGTCGGCCACAACTGTCGCGGAGATAGAGTTCCACGGAATACGGATTCGACGAATTCTTGGATTATTCACTAGAATTTTCGAAACGAGTCCATCCGGGATCTCCCAACTCTTCATTGTGACTTCTTCCAGCGCATTACATGAATTTCCAATAAACTCCGCAATTGTCGCTGGCATCTCATCGAATCCTTCATACGAATGGATGGAAAGTTTGCGCAATTCGCTGTACACCATCTGAATGTCGTCGGCGGCAAGGCGAAGGTGTGAACAATCGTACAAATCCAATTCCGCAAGAGATTTCTGCTCGAAAAGCTTTTGGACGGCACTGGAATCAATGCTGCACTCATAGAGAGTCAGGCGATCGATGTGCGGACATTGTTCCCAAATCTTCAAGATGTCCTGACCCGATAGAATCGCCGAATTCACCCGAATTTGCGTCATTTCACTCCAGGACGACAATCCGTCCAGAGCCTGAAGTCCACACTTGGAAACGTCGATTCGCAATTGATTGCAACGCACCTGCCTACCGATTTCTTTAAGATCCTCCGCAGACAAATCGTCAATTGATAAATCGATGAATCTAAGATTTGGCAGTGGCCCCAGGTTTTTCCAGGATGGAGGATTGGATTTGAAACTCTGAATCCACAGCAATTCTACTTCTGGAAAGCAAGATATGTATTCGGATTCTTTGTCAAAATAGTTGACCTTGATTTTAATTACCCGAAACTTGCTCAAACTCTCGACCCAATGTGGTCGAACACTCTCCGGAAAACAAGAGGCCAATTGAGCCGTTGTCGAGAGACTGGAAGGCCCCATGTCGCCTCCGGTGGCCACCAATAATTGCTGCCGCGCATATTCGCGGTGTTGAAACTGCAGAGTCAGCACCGCCACAAACGTAAGCAGTCCGATTGAGATCG
>JAPLOC010000073.1 GCA_026692825.1 Planctomycetota bacterium
GCGGAGAATCAGTCGCGCAACGACGTTTCCGCCTCCGGCTGTTTCCGCTTCGACTTGGCGGGGGTCGCGTCGGCGGTGGCCGGCTTGGTCGATTGCAGCTTCTGCATCTGCACCACGACCGCGTCGGTCAGGTCGTATTCCGGGGTGACCGTCAACAGCAGCATCGGGTCTTTCGGAATCACGATGCTCAATCCCCGCTCGGCGGCGAGTTCCTTCAGAATCGGCTTCGTCTCCTCCCGGAACTGTCCCAGCAGCTTCTGCTTGTGCGTCAACAGCTTCCGCTCCGCCGCCAGCTTCTTGTCGCGGAACTGAATCTCCAGTTTGTTCTTCGCGACCAGCAGTTGCCGTTTGTCGTCGTCGGTCAGATCTTCTCCCAGCTCCTCGCGTTTGTCGGCGAACTGCTTGTTCAGTGCTTCCTGCAGTGCCGTCAGCTCTTCATTGAGTTGCGCGAGTTTCTGTTCCGCGTCGCTCTCCATGGTCATATCGCGACCCAGCGCCTTCGCGACGCCATCCAGATCGACGACACCCACGCCACCGTTCGATTTACCGGTTTGCGCCTGGGGGCCACCACTTCCCTGATTTCCACAGCCGGCGGAAACAAACAACCCAAAGACGAACAGGGGAACGAATGTGCGAGTGAGCATGTCGGATCCTTCGACGAAATGAACCCCGGCTCGATTCCCTCGGCCGGTCGGGCACAGGATCGACGACACTCCGCCGACCCTTCCCCAAACCTGGGGCGGTGGAGACGGTATCTCAAACCGGCCAATTGAGTCCAGATCGGTTTTCTGCTCAACGAACTTGCAGCCTACCAGACATCCGCCTTGGCGGCTCCAATCGCGGCCGCCAGATCGGTTGTCTTCGGGGTCAGTTCCAAACCGACGTAGCCGCGGTAGCCCAGGTCGTACGCCTCTTTCAGAACCCGGTTGTAGTGGATTTCGCCGGTCCCGGGTTCGTTCCGCCCGGGGTGGTCGGCCAGTTGCAGGTAGCCGATGTGACCCGCTTTGAACCCTTCGCGCAAGTGACCGCAAAGGTCCCCTTCCGTGATGTGCATGTGGTACAGATCCCAGTTGATCTTCACCGCTTTCGAGCCGACCGCGTCGCAGATCCGCAGCGTGGGAGGGCTGCCGTAGAGGCAATGTCCTTTATGGTCGACCCGAATGTTCATCGGTTCGAGAATCATCGTCACGCCATGTTTCTCGGCGATCGGTGCCCCGCGCTTCAGTCCCTCGATCGTGTTGAGGTGCATCTGCTCCTGCGTCAAACCGGGAACATCGTCGCCTGCCACAACGCACATCAACTTGCAGTCGAGAATTTTTGCGACCTCGCACCCTTTCTCGACCGCCTTGACGAACGCGTCGTGGTTTTTTGGTTCGTTGAGGCCCGGTTTGAATCCCCAGGCGGTGAACTGGGCGACGGCGATTCCCAGATCCTGGCAGAGCTTTGCGACCGCGGGAATATCCTTCCCTTCGTGGGGCCAGAATTCAATCGCGGGAAAGCCCATGTCTGCTACCGCTCGGATCCGATCCATGAACGGGAGCTTGCGAAACCACATTTCGCAATTGACGGCGAACTTCGTGTGCGGTGTCTTGCCAACCGTTTTGGGGTTGAAGTTCTCATCCGCCCGCACGTCGTCCGCCGTCGCAGAAATCGCCCCCGCGACCAGGCCGGCTGCGGTGGAGTTGGCAAGAAAATCGCGGCGGGAGAGTGACATGGCGACAACCTCAACGAACGAGTGACAGGCGGAGAAACCGGTGTCCCAGCGAATTCTGCCATGCCTGCCAAAATGGCAGCCCGGGGACTGGGAAAATCGGATTCCCAATCACAACAAAAAAGGGACCGCGAGGCAGCAGGCGCACGACGCGAAATGGCAGGCCAGAGGATGGAAATCGTGGGTGTTGTCGGGCAGTTGGGTTGGCGATTTCCGGCACGACGGGGGCGTGTGGATTGAGATCCACACTACCGAATTCCGGCGATTTCCAGATGCCAGCTCGGCGTGGCGCGCGAGTTGCATTTTAAGCCAGTTCGCAATCTGCCGACCTGCCATTTTGTCGGCGGGCCGGTTGCCGCATCCTCGTCGCAATTTGTTCGGGATTTGTCGTCATGGCTGAACCACAGGAATTCACTTTCCAGACGGAGATCAAGCAGCTTCTGCACATTCTGTCGCACTCGCTGTATCAGAACCCCGAGATCGCGCTGCGGGAGTTGATTTCGAACGCTTCCGACTCGCTCCACAAGCTGCGGCACATTCAGCTTTCTGAAGATCAGCACCGCGACGACACCCCACTCGAAATCACGCTGGTTCCGAATTCAGAAGCGAAGATCCTCGTCATTCGCGACAACGGGATCGGGTTGACGCACGATGAGCTGGTGCAGAATCTGGGAACGATCGCCCATAGCGGCTCCAAGGAATTCTTCCAAAGCATTGTCGAGTCGGGCAAGTCAGGGAGTGCCGGGCCGGATTTGTCGCTGATTGGTCAGTTCGGCGTCGGCTTTTATTCGGCCTTCATGCTGGCTGATAACGTCGAAGTTGTGACGCGCAGCTACACCGAAGATACCGGTTGGCGATGGGAGTCTACCGGCGATGGTAACTACACCATCGGCGAAGTGACCGAAGGTGTTGAACGAGGTACCAGCATTCGTCTGCACC